>CAJAYZ010000121.1 GCA_903949225.1 uncultured Planctomycetaceae bacterium | reverse complement strand
TCGGCATGGCCCATCGGCGTGTGGAACACGCGCCCCTTGCCATGGTCGACGACGATCAGCATCGGTTCGTGGCGATTGGTGACATCGGAGCGGGAAGTGGCGAGGATCTGCATGTTCCGGGCCGGGCCACGGAGCTTGTCGTAGAGTTCGTCCTTCACGTGCAGCCAGACCGGAGGCATCCCCGCCGTAATCGGATGCCCGGAGTCACGCACGATCACCGGGAAGGCCCACTGAGCGCCATGGTTTCCACCGGGGCCGGGGGAATCGTCGCGCACCGTTCGGCCCTCGTCGTCGAGGTAGACGTAGGGGCCGCTGCGTTCGTCGCGACTCCCCCAGCCGCCGAGGCCGATCATCTCGTTGTAGGCCGGCCACGAGGGGAACGAGTTGTCGGCGGCGTGAACCGCCACGAAGCCCCCACCGCCAGCGACGTACGCCTCGAAGGCCTTCCTGGTCTCCTCTGGCCAATCGGCGGCGCCGTGCCCGAAGTTGCTCACGACCACGGCGTATCGGGCGAAGTCCGGGCGAAAGGAGGGATCTGGCCCCTGCGGTGCATGGGTGACGACGTCGACGGTGAACAGGCCCGTCTCTTCAAGGGCCGACTTCATCATCTTCGTCGTCGTCGGCCAGTTGCCGTGGTTGTTTTGACCATCGACGATCAGGGCCCGCATCGGCTCGGCTGCCGCCGCCCCCGGCGCAGCAAGCAGCCCCATCACGGCCCACGCAACCATCCACGCACGACGCATCATCGGATCCCTCCGGTTTCCACTCCGCTCCATCCCGCAAATCCACAGCCACCTGACAGCGCCACCTGACAGCGCCACCGGCCACCGGGCTCAGGCCCGACTGGCCGCCACGGCCGTCCGCAGATTCGCATCGATCGCAGCCAGGAAAGCCTGGGTGTCGAGGTGGGGCTGGCTCGGCCCGACGAGGACGGCAAGATCCTTGGTCATCTTTCCCGACTCAACCGTCTCGATGCAGACCCGCTCGAGCGTGTCGGCAAAGTGGGTCAGCGCCGGTGTGCTGTCGAGCTTGCCACGGTGGGCAAGCCCGCCGGTCCAGGCGAAGATCGAGGCAATCGGGTTTGTCGAGGTCGGCTTGCCTTGCTGGTGCTGGCGGTAGTGCCTGGTCACCGTACCGTGGGCCGCCTCGGCCTCGACCGTCTTTCCGTCCGGCGTCATCAGCACGCTCGTCATCAGCCCGAGCGAGCCGAAGCCCTGCGCGACGATGTCGCTCTGGACGTCGCCGTCGTAGTTCTTGCACGACCAGACGTAGCCACCTTCCCACTTCAGGGCCGAGGCGACCATGTCGTCGATGAGACGGTGCTCGTACGTCAGCCCCTTGGCCGCAAAGTCGGCCTTGAACTCGGCGTCAAACACCTCCTGGAAGATGTCCTTGAAGCGGCCGTCGTAGGCCTTGAGGATGGTGTTCTTCGTCGAGAGATACACCGGGAAGTTCCGCGCCAGGCCGTAACGGAAACTCGCCCGGGCGAAGTCGCGGATCGAATCGTCGAGGTTGTACATCGCCATCGCCACGCCCGACGACGGAAAGTCGTAGACCTGCATCTCCATCGGCTTCGAGCCGTCGGCTGGCGTGTAGGTGAGCGTGAGCTTCCCGGCGCCGGGGATCTTCACGTCGGTGGCCCGATACTGGTCACCGAAGGCGTGGCGGCCGACGACGATCGGCTTGGTCCAGCCAGGGACGAGACGCGGGATGTTGCCGATGATGATCGGCTCCCGGAAGATCACGCCGCCAAGGATGTTGCGGATCGTGCCGTTGGGGCTCTTCCACATCTTCGACAGCGCGAACTCCTTCACGCGCGCCTCATCCGGCGTGATCGTGGCGCACTTCACGCCGACGCCATGCTCGAGGATCGCGTGGGCAGCGTCGATCGTCACCTGGTCGCCCGTCGCCTCGCGATGCTCGATCGAGAGGTCGTAATACCTCAGGTCGACGTCGAGGTAGGGGAGAATGAGTTGATCCTTGATGAACTGCCAGATGATGCGAGTCATCTCGTCGCCATCGAGTTCAACGACCGGGCCGACGACCTTGATCTTGCCAGGCTTGCTCACGCGCTTCTCCAGGAAACTTGGGGGAAGAGGGGACTGACCACCCCTCCTCGATCTTCGCCCCCATCACCCCACCGGTGGGACGGAGCACACCGAAGATCTCCAAACGTGTGGTGAAGCTACCCCGTTGGGCAAAACGTGGCAACTCATGGAGCGATCATGTCGGCGAGCGCGAAGCGCAATGCGACGTACAGAAAACGAAATCGGCCCCGGACGCGCGCTTGGTAACGCGTCCGGGGCCGATGGATCTGGCGATGAGTGACGACTTGGGTTTGCGTCAGGTGGAGCGGTCACCGAAGGGGGCGACGTACCGCGAGGGGCGGGTGCTGGTCCCCGCGGTGGGGAGGTCGCGGTTGTCGGTTGCGGGAGGCGCCGGCGAGACCGACGGGCCGCTCGGCGCGGTGCGTTGATCCTTTGGTGTCCCGAACTCGAGCGTCGGATCTTCGGCAGTCACGCCCTTGGCAGCCTCCGTCGGAGCGGTCGTGGCCGGAGCCTTGGCGGCGGGGAGGGGAATGACCTCGATCTTCTGCAGTGGCAGGGCGGACGAGTCGCCGACGATCACGGGCTTCTCAACGACGGTCGGGGCGCCGGACGAAGCGGGAGATCCCACGGCGGGATCGGCATGCGTCAACGGCGACGGGCCCCACCCCTCGGCAGCCGGCTTGGCGGCTTCAGCCGGGGCGACGTCGCGGTATGTCTTCAGGGGGGCAGCCTCGGCCGGCGTCAGGGCCGGTGCAGTGGTCGCCGCGGGAGCCGGAGAAGTCGGCCGCGCTGACGGCAGCGGGGCGATGGCCGTTGCCGGCACGACGCCACTGTTGGTCGCCGCGCTCCGCGGGGCCGCTGCGGAGGTGGCCGCCGCCTGGGCTGACGGGATCGGATTGCCGCACGGGTCGAGCGGCACGCGAAGGACGACCGTTCGCGGCGAGCGGACGGTATAGCTGTAGGGGGTCCGCTTCTCGACCACCCGCGGGACCTGGGCGGTGCGTTCCTCGTTGACCATCTTGCAGACCTGCACGGTCACCGGCTCGACCTTCTCCTCGGTAACGTACTTCAAGGTCTGAACCGGCACCTTGCGGACCTGCTCCTCGGCCACGTACTTGCAGACCTGAACCGGCACCTTGTTCTCCACCCGTTCGACAACCTTCCGCACGGTCTGAACCGGCACCTGACGGACCTGCGTCTCGGCCACCATCTTCGTGACCTGAACGGGCACCTGCTGGACGACCTGCTCATCGACGTAGCGGACGGTCTGAACCGGCACCTGCTGGACGACCTGCTCATCGACATACTTCAAGGTCTGAACGGGCACCTGCTGAACGACCTGCTCGTCGACGTACTTCAAGGTTTGGACAGGCACCTGCTGGACGACCTGCTCATCGACGTACCGCATGGTCTGCACCGGCACCTTCCGGGTGACGACACGGTTGACGACGCTCGTCTCCGGAACCTGCATCGCCACGACGTTCGGCTGGTAGACGCGGTTGACCTGATTCATGACCACGTTCGGCGTCATCGTCCAGGCGTAGCCCCCCGGCTGCCAATTGGCCATACCGGTGTACGGGTTGACCGCCCAGCCGCCCTGCACCCAACCGAGCTGCGTGCCACCTTGGGCGACCATCGGCGTCACCTGATCGACATACCCGCCACGGTCGGCGTACGCGGTCTTGTAGGTGGTGACTGGCTCCGCGACGGTGTAGGCCTCCTCGCGCTCTGCCGTCTCGTAGACCGGCTTGCGAACGGTGCTCACCTGCTGCTGCATGACCGTCTCGGCGACCGGCTTGCGGACCGTGCTCACCTGCTGCTGCATGACCGTTTCGGTGACCGGCTTGCGGACGGTGCTCACCTGCTGCTGCATGGCCGTCTCGTAGACCGGCTTGCGGACGGTGCTCACCTGCTGCTGCATGACGGTCTCGGCGACCGGCTTCATGACGGTGAACTGCTCCTCACGCGTCGACGTCTCGACGACGTCGCGCACCTGGTCGTAGCTGCGGTCTTCGACGACGGTCTCCCACACCGGCTTCATGACGGTGGTCCGCTCTTCACGCGTCTGCGTCTCCCACACGGG
>CAJAYZ010000120.1 GCA_903949225.1 uncultured Planctomycetaceae bacterium | reverse complement strand
GGGGGGGGGGGGGGGGGGGGGGGGGGGGGGGGGGGGGCATTCATGGCGTGGCCCCGGGGGACGGGGCAGGGGTCTCCCGGATCGCGGCCACTTCGGCCGTCAGGTCGATCCCCACCGGGCACCAGGTGCTGCAGCGGCCGCAGCCGGTGCAGCCGGAGGGGCCGAATGGGTCGCTCCAGCCGCCAAGCTTGTGCGTCAGCCACTGCCGATACCGCGAGGCGGTCGTGTGCCGGACGCTCGTGCCGTGCATCCGGGCATGGTCGAGCGAGAAGCAGCTCGCCCAGTGCCGCTCGCGCGTGACGGCGTCGCCGGAGAGGTCGGCCACTTCCGTGACACTCGCGCAAAAGCAGGTCGGGCAGACGAGCGTGCAATTCGTGCAGGAGAGACAGCGATCGGCCACCTCGAGCCAGCGCGGATGCTCCAGATTGGAGTAGAGGAGATCGCGGATGTTTTCCATGTCGAGGCTGCGGCCGGGCCCGCCGTCGCTCCCCTCCCGGGCCCACATCGCGCGCTCGAGGTCGACAGGCACGCGCTCGGCGGCGGCCACATCCTCCGGCGGCGACGGCCAAAGCGGGAGGTCGGCCGCAATCGCGTCGATGACCGCTGCCCCCCGGGCCGAGCCGATCCGGCACTCATAACGGCGCTTGCCTTCGCAAGGGGCGACTCCTTCGGCCGGACGAGGACCGAGATCGACCAGCGCGAGGTCGGCCTGTCGACCGGCCGACGCGGAGCAAGCGGCGGGGCCAGAGCCGGTCGAATGACAGAAGCAGGTGGCAGCAGCCCGACGGCAATCGACCGCGACGAGGAACAGCCCGTTGCGGCGTCGCTGGTAGGCCGGATCGATCGCGCCTCCATCGCCACAATCCCCACGGAGAAAGACCCGATCCTGGATGGCCAGCGCCGCCAGGTCACAGCCTCGCATCCCGATCACCGCAAGCGGCCTCTCCGGCGCCGCAGGAGCGCACTCCTCCCACACCCCCTCCACCCGCTCGAAGCGGGCGATCGGCTCCCGCGGTGGAAAGAGAAAGTTTTTTAGTGAATGCGGCCCGACGACATGATCAAACGGCCCAGCCGATTCGTCCCGGTGGAGCCGGTAGTGCCCCCCCTCCTGCTCGTCGATCCAGCCGGTGGGGAGATCGTCGGCCGACGCCAGATCGCGGAGCACGACCGCCCCATCGGCCACCGTGGGGCCGATGACGCGGTATTCGAGGGCGAGAACCTCGATGAGCCGCTGAAGCGCCTCAGGCCCGAGGATCACCCGGTCACCGATCTGTCGGACGGGCGTAGGCAAGGGTGGCGAAGCTCCCGACAGGCATCCGGACCTCGCCCAGTGTACCCGCTCTCGCGGGGAGGGCGTCTGCGAACTTCGGCGCGGTCAGAGGAGGAATCGCCTCAAGCCTTTGAGCTTATCGACCAACTCGCCGCGGAAATCGGGATGGGCGATGGAGACGAGGAGCCGGCCGCGCTCAGCGAGCGTCTTCCCGTGGAGGTTGACCGCGCCATGCTCGGTCACCACCCAATGAACGTGGCCGCGCGTCGTGACAACGCCGGCGCCGCTGTTGAGCTCCGGGACGATCCGCGAGATCGTCCCGCCGGCCGCCGTCGACGGCAAGGCGATGATCGGCTTCCCCCCCCGGCTCATCGCGGCGCCGCGCATGAAGTCCATCTGGCCGCCGATCCCAGAGTGAATCCGGTGGCCGATCGAGTCAGCGCACACCTGCCCGGTGAGATCGACTTGAATCGCCGAATTGATCGCCGTCATCCGGTCGATCTTGCGGATCGCCAGGGTGTCGTTCGTCCGGTCGCAGGGATGAAACTCGACCAACAAGTTGTCGTCGACGAAGTCGTAAAGCGCCTGCGTCCCGGAGACGAAGCTCGTCACGATCCGCCCCGGATGAATCGCCTTGGCCCGGTTGGTGATCACCCCCGCCTCGACGAGCGGCACGACGTTGTCGGAAAACATCTCGGTGTGGATGCCGAGATCGTGCCTGTCCATGAGCCGGCGGAGGACGGCGTCGGGGATCGCCCCAATCCCGAGCTGGAGGCAAGCCCGATCCTCGACGAGGGCCGCGACATGCATCCCGATCGCATCGGTGACCGCCGCATCGCCAACAGCCGGCTGGCGCTTCGGAAGCTCGCGGTCGGTCGTGCAGAAGGCCGCAAGCGCCGACAGCGCCACCGATGAATGACCATGCGTCCGCGGCATCTGCTCGTTGATCTCGGCCAGCACAAGCGCCCCCGAATCGGCCGCGGCCCGCGCCGCATCGACGCTTGTCCCGAGCGTGCACTGGCCATGCCGATCGGGGGGGGAGAGCTGGAGGAGCGCCGCATCGAGGCGCACCTGTCCACTCGTGAACAGCGACGGGATGTCGGAGAGAAAGATCGGCACGAAGTCGGCCGTCCCCTGATCCACCGCGCCGCGGAGGCTCCCCCCGGTGAACAGAGACACCGAACGGAATCTCCCCCCACACCCATCGGCCGCGAACGGCACATGCCCCTCGAGATGGAGGTGCCAGAGGCGGACGTTGCCGAGGTCGGTGCGTCGGCTGAGGGCCTCGAGGAGCGTCGTCGGGGTCGCCGCCGCACCGTGGACGAAGACATTCATGCCGCTCTTGATCGGGGCGACGACGGCGTCGGCCGATTCTGCCCTGTTTCGCCAGTCGGTCGTCATGCGTTCATTCACGATGGCTTCTCCGTGTCAGCAAGGGAACGCAGCCGGGCGACGAGGGCGGCGAGGAACCGGGCCGCAGCGCCCATCTCCTCGGGCCCGAGGCGGAGGTGGAGCGGGGCAGGGGCACCGGCTCCGGCGACCAGTTCCGCCGGCTGTATCGGCTCGCGCGCGGCCAGCTGAGCGCGGAGAATCTCGGGCGTGGCATCCGACGGATCGCGCCCTTCGGCAGCGCGGGCCACCACCCGAGCGTGGAGGAGATCGGCGGGGAGATCGATCTCGAGCCAAACGATCCGCGTGCCGGTGTCGCGGGCCACCGCCGCGAGGAGCTCGCGCTGAGAGCGGGCATTGCAGGTGGCATCGACGACGACGCTTGAACCCGCTTCGAGCAGTCTGCGCGCGAGCGTCGCCAGCCGCTCGTAGACCTGCCGCGTTGTCTCGGCCGCATAGAGGGCTCGGGTCGCGTCGTCGTCGCCGGGCCGATCGGTTGCCGCCATCGAGAACAGCCGCTTCCGCTCGACGTCGCTCCGCAGCCGCACGGCGTTAAACGCCCCGACGCATTCCGCGGCGAGCGTCGTCTTCCCCGAGCCCGACACGCCGGTCGT
>CAJAYZ010000119.1 GCA_903949225.1 uncultured Planctomycetaceae bacterium | reverse complement strand
GCGGCTGCACGGCCGCCAGCCAGCACGCCGTCACGTCGGCCATCAAGCGGGCCCGTTTCATGGCCCTGCTCCCCTACGTCGGCGAGTGACCGAATCCTTCAGAGCCTCTTCTGGGCCCGCCCGCACGCCGGCGGGCCCAGAAGGGCTGATTGGCTGCTGATTTTTTTGCGGCCCGATCGTTCGTGGGGAGGAATGACGACGGGGTGAATGCCTCGGTGTCTTCGATTTTGTTTTGCTCACCGCGCCTTTGGCGTGGCCTCGTCCCCCGGTGATGCGCTCGATGAATGCGGCCCGCGGAGCTTCTGCGACCGACGAGCCTCGCCGCCCCTTCGTCGCCCGGCGGCGGGTGGAGTTTCGCGACACCGACGCCGCCGGCATCGCCCACTTCTCGACGTTCTTCGTCTGGATGGAGTCGGCAGAACACGAACTCCTTCGCCATGCCGGGGTGCCGTTGGTGGAGGTGGTGACGGAGCCTTTGCACGGCGCCGCCGGCAAGGACGACGAGCCTCCCGGCACCTACAGCTGGCCGCGGGTCAGCGCCGCCTGCGACTATAAGTCGGCCGTGCGTTTCAACGACGAGCTCGACATCGCTGTCGGGCTCGAGGCAATCGGTCGATCGAGCGTCACCTGGACGTTCCGGTTTGAGCAGGCGGGGCGGTGGGTCGCCCAGGGGCGCGTGGTGGCGGTCCGTTGTCTGCTTCGTCCGGGGCTCGCTCCGGCGGCCGTGCCGATTCCCGGGTCGGTTCAGGCGCGGCTGGAGCCCTACCGGATCGCAGCCCGTGGCGCCCCGGAGGGCTGACCTCTGGTGTTGCCGATGACGCCCCATGCTCGCGGAGGAAAGCGTGCTCGAAGTCGACCATGTCACGAAGGCCTATTCATCGCCGACGGGGCCGGTTCTGGTGCTTGAATCGATCGATCTGCGCCTCGCTCCGGGGGAGCGGGCGACGGTGATGGGGCCGAGCGGTTCGGGGAAGAGCACGCTCCTTTCGATCCTCGGTGCCCTCGACGAGCCAACCTCGGGGCGCGTTCAGCTCGACGGTGTCGATCCGTTCGCGGGCACTCCGGCCGAGCGGGCGGCCTTCCGGAATCGCCGCATCGGATTCGTCTTTCAGGAGCATCACCTTCTCGATGGCTGCACGGCACTCGACAATGTCGTCCTCCCGGCCCTCGCCTCGGGGCGAGTGACCGGCGCGATCGAGGAACGCGGACGGGCGCTCCTCACCCGCGTTGGTCTCGCGGCCCGGATTGGGCATTTCCCCGGCGAACTTTCCGGCGGGGAGCGGCAGCGGGTGGCGGTGGCTCGGGCCCTGCTCCTCGAGCCGCGGCTGCTGTTGGCCGACGAACCGACCGGCCAGCTCGACGCCCATGCCGCCGAGGCGATTACCGACCTCCTCGTCGAGCTCGCCGCCGAAGTCAATGGCATGCTCGTCGTCGTCACTCATGCCGACGCCATCGCCGCCCGGGTGGGGGGCATCCGGCGGCTCGTCGACGGACGCCTCGTCGAAGGGCGGGCGGAGGGATGAGCCGACCTGACGCCGAATCGGGGGCCGGAAAGAGCCGCGGCGCCGTCGGCGCGGCCGGATCGATCCCGGCGCTCGCCTGGTCGTTGGCCCGCCAATGGTTTGTGCAACTCGCCGCGCTGACAGCCGCCTGCGCGGTCGTGGCGGCGACGATCGCCGGGGCCCTCGGCGTCGGCGATGCCCTCCAGGGGGGCTTGCGTGCCCTCGCCCTCGAACGCCTCGGCGGCATCGCCGCCACCGTCGTGGCCGATGATTTCGTGCGGGCCGACCTGGCCCGCGACTTCAAGAGGGCCGACCTAGCCAGTGAAGTCGCTCGCGAGGGCGGGCCAGCGATCGTCCCAGCGATCGTGCTCGAGGTCGCCCTCGATGCCCCGGCGAGCACGGGCAGGGACGCGCGTTCGGCCCGGGCAACGCTTCTGGCCTGTGATCAGGCCGCCGCGCTCGGCTTCGTTCCAGAGGCCCCGGCTGTCGGCAGTGATGAGGTGGCGATCAACGAGGTTCTCGCCAGGAATCTCGGCGTCTCGACCGGTGAGACGATCGTCCTCCGGATCGCAAAGCATTCTGACGTGCCAGCCGACAGTCCCCTCGGGCGACGGACGATGGAGTCGCTCGGCCGACGATTGCGGGTGGTGGCCGTGCTTCCCCCCCGGGGGATCGGTCGCTTCTCACTCCGCCCCGCCCAGGTCACCGGGGGGATGGCGCTTTTGTCGCTCGCCACGGCCCAGGAGGTGCTCCGCCGGGGGGATGTCGCCAATGCCGCGTTTGCCGTGGGAGACGTCGATCCGGAAGTGATCCGGCAGGCGCTCCATCCCACGCTCGAAGACTACGGCCTGAAACTCGAGGAGATGGCCGGGGGGGCGCTGCGGCTCTCCAGCCGCCGGCTCCTGCTCCCGGCGGAGGTCGACCGGGCCGCCGCGGAGGTGCTCGGGCCACTCGGTGGGAAGCGGACGCTCGCGTTCCTCGTCAATGAGATCGGCGTGCCGGCATCGGCGGGGCTCCCGGCAGCGTCGATTCCCTACTCCACGGTCTTGGGAGTCGACACGCCGTCGCTCCCGGTGGGGAGCCTCCTCGATGCGAGCGGGGGGGAGCTTTCCATTCCCGACGACGACGGGATCGTGATCGATCAGTGGATGGCTGACGACTTCGCCGCCCAGGGGCATCCGGTGGCACCGGGCGACGATGTCGATGTCCGCCTGTTTCGCTCCGAGACGCTCCACGGCCGTGTCGAGGAGATCACCCACCGTCTGCGGATCACAGCTGTTGCCCGAATGGAGGGGGCCGCCGTGGCGCGGAGCCTCGTGCCGGAGGTCGAAGGAATCACCGACGAGAAGTCGATCGCCGACTGGGATCCCCCCTTCCCCTTCGATCGATCGAAGGTCCGCACCGTGCCGCCGCACGACGAGGACGACCGCTACTGGAAGGCCCATGGGGCCACCCCGAAGGCGTTCGTGTCGCTCGGCTGTGGCGAACGGCTCGCCGGGAGTCGGTTCGGCGCGACGACCGCTTGGTTTGTCTCTCCCACGAACCGTCGGGCGGAGGTCGCCGCGGAGCTCGCCGGGAAAATTGTGCCTGAAAAGCTCGGCCTCCGCGTCGAGGCCTCGCGGCGCAACGCCCTCGCCGCCGCCAAGGGCTCGACGCCGTTTGGCGGGCTGTTCCTCGCCCTGTCGAGCTTCGTCGTTGCCGCCGGGCTGCTGCTCGAATGGCTCCTTTTCCATCTCCTCGTCGCCGCCCGGCGTCGTGACATTGGCGTCCTTGCGGCGATCGGCTGGCCGGCAGTGCGGATCACAGGGTTGCTCGTGCTCGTTGGCGCCCTCGCCGCGGCCGTCGGAGGCATCGTCGGCACGGCGGTCGGGCCGGCGTGGGCGCGGCTCCTCCTCGGGGCGCTCTCGTCATCGTGGAACGCCTCGGTGGCGGCCGGATCGAGTTCGGCCTTCGGCGACGGGGCCATCCGCTGGACGAGCCTAGGAGTAGGGGCCGTGGCCGGCTTTCTGCTCTCGATGGCGGCGATCGTGTCGGCCGCCCGCCGGGCCGGCGGGCAGAAGCCGCTCACGCTGTTGCGGGGGGGGGGCGATCTGGCCGCCGCCGACCGCCCCCGGGCCGGCCGCAGGGCGCTCGTGGTGGCGCTGCTCGCGCTCGTCGGGGCGCTCGCCGTCGCGGCGCTGGCGGGGCGGCTCGAGGGCCAGGCGGCGGTGGGGATGTTCTTCCTCTCAGGGATGCTGGCACTGGTGGGGCTGCTGTCGCTGGTGCGCCTCCTGCTCACGCGCGGCCCCGGCGGTCGGGCGGGACTCAAGTCGCTTGTGGGCCTCGCCTGGCGGGGGCTGGCCCACCGCCCCTCCCGGGCGTTCTCGATCGCGGCCATCGTCGCCGTGGCTGAGTTCCTCATCGTCGCGGTGTCGGCCTTTTCGCTCTCGAGCCCCCCCCGCCCTCGCGAACGATCGGGCCCGACTGGCGGTTGGACCTCGATTGCCACCTTCGCCGCCCCGACCGCCGTCAATCCGGCCGACGCGGACGCCGCCGCCGAACTTGGTCTCTCCGACGACGCCCGGCAGGTGCTCGCCGGGGCGACGCTCGAGCCGATCCGGGCGAGCGCCGGCGACGACGCCAGCTGCACCAACCTCTACGCCCCGGCCCGGCCGATCGTCCTCGGTGTCGGCCCCCGGTTCGTTGCCCGCGGCGGCTTCCGGTTCACCGGCCACGCTCCCCTCCCCTCCGCCGATGCCAATCCCTGGCAACTCCTCGGCCGGACCGGAGACGGACCGATTCCCGCGATCCTCGACGACGCCACGGCCCGTTGGGCGCTCAAGCTCGGCGGCGTCGGCGCCCGCTTCACGCTTCCCGACGACGAAGGGACGCTGGTGGAGTTCGAGATCGTCGGCCTTCTCGAGCCGGGGATCCTCCAGGGCTGGGTGATCGTGGCCGAATCCGATTTCCAATCGGTCTTCCCGAGCCGTTCGGGGGCTGCGATGGCGCTCATCGACGCCGGGGAAGAGCCGTCGGCGGCCGTCGATCGGGCGGCGAGTGCCGCGTGGGTCGATGCCGGCGTCACCATCCAGCCGACGCTCGATCGGCTCCGGAGCCTGTCGGCAGTCCAAAACACCTTCCTGGCAGCCTTCCAGGCGCTCGGCACGCTCGGTCTGCTCCTTGGCACCGCCGGCGTCGCCGCTGCGCAGGTCCAGGGGGTGCTCGAGCGGATCGGCACCTTCGGCCTCCTCGGCGCGATCGGCTTCCCCCCCGCCCGCCTGCGGGCGATCGTCCTCCTCGAGACCTGCTTCATGGTCGGCCTCGGGTTGGCTGCCGGGGCCCTGGCCGGGGCCGTCACCCTCCCTGCCCACATCGCCGGAGGCCGGGCCTCCGTCCCGTTGGCGTGGATTGCCCTCACCTGCGGCCTGACGCTCTTGGTGGCGCTCCTGGCAGGGCTTCTCGCCACCCGTTCGGTGGCCAGGCTCGCCCCCCGCGATGCCCTCGCCGCCCGCGGTTGATGGGCCGCCTCAACCAGCCGCTGAATTGGCTTTGAACCGGGCCGCTGCCGCCGGGTAGGGTACCGGCCATGAACATCCTTGTGGTCCTCCCCCGCTGGGTCGGCGATCTGGTCATGACGACCCCGATGCTCCGCGCCCTCCGCGCCCATGTCGGCACGGGGGACCGGATCACGGGCGTCGTGAAGCCGCACTTCGCCGAGATCCTTGACGGCACCGGCTGGCTCGACGACATCGTCCCCTACGATCGCCGCGGTCGCTCCCCGGCGGTCCGGTTTCCGGGCGTCGTGAAGGCCCTCCGCGCCCGCCGCTTCGACACGGCGCTGGTGGTGCCAAACTCCCTCTCGACAGCGGCCCTGGCCTGGGCGGCCGGGGCCCGGAGGCGCGTCGGCTTTGCCGGTCACTGGCGCCGCCTTCTCCTCACCGACGTCCTTCCGCCACCGCGCCGCGCCGGCCGGATCGACATCCAGTCGCCGACCCGCTCCGCGATGGCGATCGCCGAGCGAATTGGCGTGCCGGCAGGCTCGCTCAAGCCGGAATTGGCAACGAGCCCCGCCGACGAGCAACTCGCAAGCGCCGTCCTCGCCCGGCTCTTTCCCGGCGCCCCCTCGGGGCCGCTGGCCGTCTTCAACGACAACGGCGCTTTCGGCCCTTCAAAGAGCTGGGGGGCGGAGAAGTTTGCGGCCCTCGCCCGGCTGATGCTCGACAAGCATCCCGATGCTCGCGTCGTGATTCACTGCGGCCCAGGGGATCGCGACGAGGCCCAATCGCTCGTCGCCAGAGCGGCCCATCCATCGGTGGCGAGCCTTGCCGATGAGCCCGCCCTCCCCTTTGGC
>CAJAYZ010000118.1 GCA_903949225.1 uncultured Planctomycetaceae bacterium | reverse complement strand
GATCTCCGCCGCCGCGCCGCGGAGGATCGTCAGTTCGTCGGTGAGGAAGCCGAGTGTCTCGGCGGCTTCCTCGGCGTCGGGCGAGCGGCCGTAGGCCCGTCGCCACACGAGCGTGACGGCCGGGGCGAGGGCCTGGGCCTCGGCGTCGGCCGGGGCGTCGTCGGCGATGGAGGCGCCTGCGGCAGCGAGGGCGGTGTCGGCCATCCGTCGCGATTGAGTAAGGGCGAAGTCGCCGTTCATGAGGAGCAGCGCCTGACCGGCGGCCGTGGCGTGGATGCGCCGGTCGCAGTTGGTCTGCATGGTGGGCGCATCGAACGTGGCGAGGAACTGCATCGGCATGCTCCGCCGCTGCTCCAGCCACAGGCTCCGACGCGGGATCGAATCCTTGACCACGAACTCCCCGGCGTCATCGGCGACGACCGGCACCGCCGGGCCGAAGGGGGAGGCATCGAGCGTGCCGGCGGCGGCGAGGATCCGGTCGCGGACAGCCTCGGCTTCGAGTCGGCGCACCGGCATCCGGCCGATGAGCCGGTTGTCAGCGTCGATGCTGTCGAGCTCCGGGCGCCGCATCGAGGCCTGCCGCCAGGCGGTGGAGAGGAGGAGCATGCGGTGGAATCGCTTCAGGCTCCACCCTGAGTCGGCGAACTCGACCGCCATCCAGTCGAGCAAGTCGGGATGGGTGGGACGCTCCCCGAGCCGGCCGAAGTCGGCGGGGGTGCCGACGATGCCGCGGCCGAAGTGGTGCATCCAGAGGCGGTTGACGATCACGCGGCCGAGGAGCGGATGCCGCCCGGAGGTGAGCCGCCGCGCCCAGGCGAGGCGGCGGCCGCTCGTGGGGAGCGTCGAATCATCAGCCGCAATCGCCGTCTCCCCCTCGGGGCCGGTCACTTGGAGGTCGGCGGGGCCAACCTCTCCCTTCGGCTGGCGATAGTCGCCGCGGTGGAAGACGCGCGTGACGGGGAGATGGCCGGGCGGCTCCTCGAGAACGTGAAGGAAATCCTCGACCGGCTTCCGCGCCCGGATCGCCGCGATCTTTTCTCCCAAGGCCTTGAGCTCGTCAGCGGCCGCCTGGTCGTACTGGTAGAGCACGCCTGGGGAGATGTTGACGCTCGGCCGCTCCTTGAGGAGCTGCTGCTGCTCTGGCGTACGGTCCTTCTCGGCGGTCCGAGCTGCGACGCCGAGCTTCTCGCGGAGCTCCTCCGGGTGCTTGAGCAGCTCCTTCTCGAGCGCGGCAGCGATCGCCGTGGCCTGCTTCGCCTCGAGCTCCTGCGAAGCTGCCACCGCCTCGGCTTCGATCTCCGCCGAGCGGGCCCGATCGGCATCCGTGAACAGCGACACGAGCCGTTCGTTCGGCGCCTTCCACGCCTGCGGGTCGAGGGCCGGCTCGAAGAGGGCGCGGAGGGCGTAGTAATCGGTTTGCGGGATCGGATCGTAGCGATGGTCGTGGCACTGGGCACAGCCGACGGTGAGCCCGAGGAGTGAACTGGACAGAATCGTAAGCGTGTCGGTTACGACCCGATTGCGGCTCTCGGGGTCGCCGCCGCCGGCCGTCCCGTCGGCCGCCATCCGCAGGAAGCCAGTGGCGGTGAGACGGTCGATCGACTCCGGCGGAAGCTGCGCATGGGGGGGCGGGACAAGTTCGTCGCCGGCGAGCTGCTCGACGAGGAAGCGATCGAACGGCAGGTCGGCGTTGAGGGCCCGTACGATCCAGTCGCGGTATTTCCAGGCGTAGGGACGGGGAGGATCGTCCTGCGTGGCGCCGGCGGAATCGGCGTAGCCGGCGATGTCGAGCCAGTGACGGGCCCACCGCTCGCCGTAGCTGGGGGAGGCGAGAAGCCGATCGACAAGATGCTCGAAGGCCGCCGGATCGGGATCGGCGACGAAGGCATCGACCTCCTCGGCGCTGGGGGGGAGCCCGAGGAGATCGAACGACGCCCGCCGGATGAGCGTCGCCCGGTCAGCCGGCGGTGAGAAGGAGAGGCCGTCACGCTCGAGGCGGGCCAGGAGGAAGGCGTCGATCGGCTGAGCGACGAGATCGGGGCGGGCCACGGCCGGAAGCGCGGGGCGGACAAGGGGGCGAAACGACCACCACTCCCGCTCCTCTGGCGTGATCCCCAGGCCGGGGGGAATCGTCTCCGGCTCGGGACGCGCCGTCGGCGCCCCGGCGGCGACCCAGCGTTCGAGGATCGCCAATTCCTCCGCAGTCACCTTGAGCGTTGAGGGGGGCATCTCGCCGGAGCGGATCCGCGCCACGATCAGGCTCGCCCCGACGTCCCCCCGGGCGATCGCCGGCCCGGAGTCGCCGCCGCGCTCCATGGAGCGCACCTGGCGGAGATCGAGGTTTCCCTCGAAGGCATCCTCGGCTCCGTGGCAGTCGAAGCAGTGGGCGCGGAGGATCGGACGAATGTCGCGTTCGAAGGAGAGGGGGGCGTCCGCTGCCAGTGCCTGACCAGCGGTCAGAAGCCAGCCGATGGCGAGGAGGAGGAGAGGGGGAATCGAAGAGCGCGAATGGTGTCCCGGCATGATCGGCCCTGGGCTCTCGGCGGGAAGCGGCACCCCCGGATGGTTCCGGGAGAAAAACCATTATCCCTCGATCAGCGGTCGGGGGGAAACCCGGTTC
>CAJAYZ010000117.1 GCA_903949225.1 uncultured Planctomycetaceae bacterium | reverse complement strand
CGCTACGGGTTCGGCGGTGACGACGCCAATGAACTTCAGCTGCTTCTTGTCGGCGACCTCGATGCAGTCGACCTGGATCGTGTCCTTGCCGATGAACTCCCCCTTGAGGAGCTCCTCCGAGACCGGATCCTCGATGTAGTTCTCGATCGCACGACGCAGCGGCCGGGCGCCGAAGTCGGTGTCGGAGCCCTTCTTGATGATGAACTGCTTCGCCGCCTCGGTGAGCTCCAGCTTCAGGCCGCGCTCGCCGAGCCGCTCGCGGACCTTCGCCAGCTCGATGTCGATGACCTGCTTGAGGTCCTCGACGGTGAGGTGGTGGAACACGATCACATCGTCGACGCGGTTGAGGAACTCGGGGCGGAAGAACTTCTCGATCCGCTCGTTGACGCGCTTCTTCATGCTGTCGTAGCCGGCATCGTCGTCGGGCTTCTGGAAGCCGAAGGCCGACTCGTTCTTGATCGCCTCGGCCCCGGCGTTGGTCGTCATGATGAGGATCGTGTTGCGGAAGTCGACGTTCCGGCCGAAGCTGTCGGTGAGCCGCCCCTCCTCCATCACCTGGAGGAGCATGTTGAAGACGTCGGGATGGGCCTTCTCGAGTTCGTCGAGGAGCACGACCGAGTAGGGACGGCGGCGGATCTTCTCCGTCAGCTGCCCTCCCTCCTCGAAGCCGACGTAGCCTGGCGGCGCGCCGATCAGCCGGCTGACGTTGTGCTTCTCCATGTACTCGCTCATGTCGATCTGGATGAGCGCATCGGCGTCACCGAACATGAACTGCGCCAGCGCCTTGGCAAGGAGCGTCTTCCCCACGCCGGTCGGCCCGGCGAAGATGAAGCAGCCGGTGGGGCGCTTCGGATCCTTGAGCCCGGAGCGGCTGCGGCGCACGGCCTTGGCGATGCTCTTGATCGCCTCATTCTGGCCGATGACCCTACGGTGGAGCTCGTCCTCCATCGCCATCAGACGCTTGCTGTCCTCGGTCGACATCCGGGTGAGCGGGATGCCGGTCATCTTCGAGACAACCTCCGCCACCACCTCCTCGTCGACGACGCCGTCGGCCTCGCGCGACTTGTCGCGCCAGTCGCGGGTCATGTTTTGCTTCTTCTTCTTGAGCTTGTCGGCCTGATCGCGCAGCGCCGCCGCCTTCTCGAAGTCCTGGTTGGCGACCGCCTCTTCCTTCTCCTTGTTGAGGCGCTCGACCTCCTCGTCGATCTCCTTAAGATCCGGCGGCTTGGTCATGGCCTTGAGGCGGACGCGGGCCCCGGCCTCGTCGATGACGTCGATCGCCTTGTCGGGGAGGCAGCGGCCGGTGATGTAGCGGCTCGAGAGCTCCACGGCGCTCTCGAGGGCGGCATCGGAGATCTGGACGCGGTGGTGGGATTCATACCGGTCGCGCAGCCCTTTGAGGATCTCGACCGCCTCCAACTTCGTCGCCGGCTCGATCATGATGATCTGAAACCGCCGATCGAGGGCCGAATCCTTCTCGATGTACTTGCGGTATTCGTCGAGGGTCGTAGCGCCGATGCACTGGATCTCGCCACGAGCCAGGGCCGGCTTAAGGACGTTCGAGGCGTCGATCGCCCCCTCGGCGCCCCCGGCACCGACGAGCGTGTGGAGCTCATCGATGAACAGGATCGTGTTTTTGGCGCGGCGGACCTCGTTCATCACCGCCTTGATCCGCTCCTCGAACTGCCCACGGTACTTCGTGCCGGCGACCATCATCGCCAGATCGAGGACGACGATCCGCCGATCGGCGAGGATCTCGGGGACGTGGCCATCGACGACACGCTGGGCGAAGCCCTCGACGATCGCCGTCTTGCCGACGCCGGCCTCGCCGAGGAGGACGGGGTTGTTCTTCGTGCGGCGGCAGAGGATCTGGATCGCACGCTCGATCTCATTTTCCCGGCCGATCACCGGATCAAGCTTCCCCTGGCGGGCCAGCTCGGTGAGGTCGCGGCCGAAGCTGTCGAGGGCCGGCGTCTTGCTCTTTCCCGCCTTGGCCGTCGCTTCACCGCCGCCGCCGGCTCCAGCGCCCGACGTTGCCCGGCCTCCGAGCCCGGCGCGTTCGCCACCTTCCCCCTCCATGCCGTGGCCAAGGAGATTGAGGACCTCCTCACGCACATCCTCGAGCTTCAGGCCGAGGTTCATCAGCACCTGGGCAGCCACCCCTTCCTGCTCTCGGAGCAGCCCGAGGAGGATGTGCTCGGTGCCGACGTAGTTGTGGTTGAGGTTGCGGGCCTCTTCCATCGAATACTCGATCACCTTCTTGGCCCGGGGCGTCTGGGGGAGCTTCCCCATCGTCACCATGTCGGGGCCGCTCTGGACGAGCTTCTCGACCTCCATGCGGATCTTCCGCAGGTCGATGTCGAGGTTTTTGAGGACGTTGGCAGCGACGCCGCTCCCCTCCTTGATGAGCCCGAGGAGGACATGCTCCGTGCCGATGTACTCGTGGTTGAAACGCTGGGCTTCCTGATTGGCCAGCTGCATCACTTTCCGGGCACGGTCGGTGAAACGCTCGTACATAGGGAGTTCTCGGAGAGAGTGGCTTGTGAACGGCGGATGCGGCCGCCGAAAATGGCAGACGGTGTTTCCACCCGGCTGAGTGCTGCAAACCTTACGCCAAATCGTTCTGGGAATTCTAGGCGGCAGCCCGAATCGGGCAGGGGGTGGGGCGGTTGGGGGCCGTGCCAGCGGGGCGCCGGGGGGTGGACAGGCTGGCGGGGGAACGGCCAAAAACCGAGCCGCCGTGGCTCGGAGGACGAAATCGGCCCGGTCGCCCCTGTTGTTCGCGGCCCGGGCCCCGATGGTTCGCTGACGCCCTCAGGCGGCGCGTTCCGTGGCGGTTTCTGTCTCGCGCTTCTCGGACGGCAGGCGGAGCACCATCGGCTCCGAGCCATCGTCGAGCTCGGATTCATCGTTCGCGGCTTGGTCCGCTGCCGGCGGCGTCTTCGTCGCCTCGAGTCGCGCAAGCTCCCGACGGATCACGGCCTGCCATGGGCGGCCGGCGTCGCTCCGGGAGAGTTTCTCAAGCGCCGCCCGGGACTCGGCCCGACGATCAACCCGACGGAGGAGCGTCGCCAGGAGAAGCTGGGCCTCGCCGTCGGTCGGCGCGACAACGAGAAGCCCGCGGAGCTTCGTTTCGGCAGCCAGCCAATCGCGGGCCAGATAGGCATCGCGGGCAGCGACGAACAGCGCCTCGGCGGCTTCGTTGCGACCGGTCGGCAGCGGTGGCGGAAAAGTCGTCACCGCCGAGAGCGTGGCCACGGCCCACACGCCGGCCGTCGCCGCCCAGAGGCCGAGGGCGAACTCGGTCGCCACAAGCTCAGTCCACACCCACGTGAGGAGGATCGCCATGTCGAGCGCGACGGCGAACGCGAGGGCGAGGATGAGGCCGGCGATGCTGCCGCGCAGCCAGAGCCACGGCAGCCCTGGCCAGAGGAGTGTCAGGTAACGGGTGGAGGTCACGGCCGCTCCGGGCGATCGGGGCCATCGGGGCTGGCAAAGCCGGCAGGGGGGGAGTGTAGGGAGCGAACGAGAGCAGGCCAAGGCCGCTGGCAGGCTGTGGATAAAGTGACCCGCCGCGGGAGGGGGCGGCCGACACCCCCGAAAAACCTCGGCTTTTTCGGGGGTGTCCTCAGTG
>CAJAYZ010000116.1 GCA_903949225.1 uncultured Planctomycetaceae bacterium | reverse complement strand
TTTCCTCCGGGATTCGCACCGGGCGCTGGCAACCTGCCCGGTGATCTCCAGAAGCAGATGGAAGATCTGGCCCGGCAACTGCAACAGCAGCCGTTTGGGGCAGGGGGGGGAGCAGGCCGGTCGCGGACGACGCGGATGTCGGTCTCGCCGCAGGGAAATGAGCGGATCGACACCGAGTCCGATGGCACGACGACGATCGAGATCCGCCAGTCGGCTGGAAAGTCGACTGTCGAAATCCGAGGCGGCGACGGCGCGAGGATTCACGCCGGCAAGCTCGACACCGATGCCGACCGGCGCCGCGTGCCCGAGGAGTTTCGGGGGCGTGTCGAGCGGCTGTTGGAGGAGATCGGCGGCGCCCGCCGATAGCCGACAGATTCACGATCACACCGGAGTATCTTGATGACCACGCCAGTCTCCCGTCGTCGCTTGGTCGGGGCATCGGCCCTTCTTTCCGCTGGAGTTTTTGCGGGCCGGGCGCCGGCTGCCGACACCTCGCGGGCCGCTGCCGACCCGACGTACACGATCCGCAACCACGGCATCCGCCACACCGTGATGGGATGGTGCTTCAATCCGATGGACACCCTCGAGCTTGCCCGGCACGCCAAGGCAATCGGCCTGACGGGGATCGAGGGAATCGATCGGAAGTATTACGCCGACGTCAAAAAGCTCGGGCTCAAGATCTCCCTTGTCGGGAGCCACGGCTTTGCCGAAGGGCCTTGCGATCCGCGCTTCTTCGACCAGTCGGTCGCCAAGCTCGCCGAGGGGATTGAGGTCGCCAAGCAGGTTGGCTCGAAGAAGGTGATCACGTTCACCGGGATGCGATTCGACGGGATGGATGAGGAGAAAGCGGCCAACGACTGCATCGCCGCCTGGAAGAAGGTTTTGCCGCAGGCTGAGTCCGCCGGCATCACGCTCTGCCTCGAGCATCTCAATTCCCGTGATTCATCCCATCCGATGAAGGGGCATCCCGGCTACTTCGGCGACGACGTCGACTTCTGCGTCGATCTCGTCAAGAAGGTCGGCTCCCCCAACTTGAAGCTCCTCTTCGACGTCTACCACGTCTCGATCATGAACGGCGACATCATCCGCCGGCTCCGTCAGCACGCCGACGCGATCGGCCACGTCCACACCGCCGGCAATCCTGGCCGGGGCGAACTCGACGACACGCAGGAGATCGACTATCCGGCCGTGATGCGGGCCCTCTCGACAATCGGCTACCACGACTTCGTCGCCCATGAGTTCCTCCCCACCTGGGATGACCCGATCCTCAGCCTGCGTCACGCGGCGATGGTCTGCGACGTCTGACAGAGCTCGAAATGGTGCCGCCGGGGAGGCGGAGAAGGGGCCGTCAGGCGGGCTTCATCCCCTCGATCCGCCGCCACGCGCTCATCTGCCCGAGGTGCATCATCATGTGGCCGCCGGCATAGAAGCCGTGGATCGACCCGAGCGTGGGGAAAAGCTCGAGCATCCGCCCCTCGGCGGGGTTCGCCTTCTGCATCGTCTCATCAGACGCCGAGCGAAGGGCCGAAATCGCCTCCTCACAGCCGGTTCGGAAGGCTTTGACGACCTCGCTCATCGCCGGATAGATCGTGCCTGCGGGATCGTCGACGCAGGTCGCATCCTTCGAAAACACCTTCTCAAACGACGCCGGCGGCGGAGTCGGGCTGCCACCGAGCTGGGTCGCGATCCGGGGCCCGTAGAGGGCCAGATGCCCGAGGACGAAGGCGGGGTGATTCGACTCGACGGTCTTGCCACCGACAGCAGCAAAGCGGGCGAACCGGTCGGCCGGGAGCTCCTTGAGGAGCCGGTCGGCGTAGTTGAGCGAGAGCTGGAGGCTGTCAGCGATCGAGTTGCCGATGGAGCGGGACATGGGAGAGAGTCCTTTGGGGGGGGTAGAGAAAAGTGAATCGGGAAATGGCCGTGGGGAGGGCGTCGCACTCGGCGGCAAACACGCGGGCGGCGAGTGACGACACCGTGTCGCCGGGGAGGACGGGCACGGTTGCCTGGAGGAGGATCCGGCCGTGATCGTACTGATCGTCGACGAGATGGACCGTGCAGCCGCTCACCGTGCAGCCCCGTTCGAGGACTGCGCGGTGAACATGCTCACCATGAAAGCCCTTCCCACCGAAGGCGGGGAGGAGCGAGGGATGGATGTTGATGACGCGGCCGGCGAAGTCGGCGGGGATGGCGAGGAGGTGGAGAAACCCGGCCATGACGACGAGGTCTGGAGAGGCTTCCCGGCAGACGGCGAAGATCGCCTCGCTCCAGGCGGCCGTTGCACGCCCCTCCCGCGGCAACAACGCGACGGGGATCCCGGCCCGGCGGGCGATGCCGACGCCGCGGACATCGGACCGGCTCGAGACGACGACCGCCACCGTGGCCGCGAGCGTGCCTGCGGCAATCCGATCGAGGAGGTTTTCAAGCGTCCGGCCGGAGCCCGAAAGGAGCACGGCGAGGCGGCGGGGAGAGGTCATGCACGATCTTTCTGACGCTCAAGCGCCTGGATGTGGATCGTGAGCGGATGGCCGTCGACATCGATCGTCTCGGCAGTTGCCCCGGCAGGCCCAGGCCCGAAATGGATCGTCGCGGCGAGCGTCTCACCGGCGATCGAGTCGCGGTGGTGCTCGAGGGCACTCTTGAGCTCGGCCGAAGCGGTCTCGAAGGCAAGATCAATCGTGTCGGTGAACTCGAGGTCGAGGCCCTTTCGCGCCGTCTGCACGGCGTGGACCACCTCGCGCGCAAGCCCCTCCGCGATCAGCTCCGGCGTCAGCCCGGCGGCGATCACGACCACTGCCCGTGGCCCCTCCGCCGCGGCCCAGCCCTCGCGGGGGGTGGTGCGGATGAGGACGTCATCGCGCTCCACCGTCGCCGTGCCGCCGGGAAGGGCCAGTTCGACGCGGCCATCGCGGGCAAAGCCCGCCAGAAGCGTCTGGGCATCGGCCTTGGTGAGTGCGTCGCGGGCCTGGGGGAGGAGCTTGCCGAGCCGGGGCCCGAGTTTCTTCAGATCCGGGAGGACGCTCCGCGTGATGTAGCGGTCGGGCTCACGGCAGATCTCGAACTGCTTCACGTTGAGCTCGTCGCAGACGAGATCGGCATGCGCCGCAAGCCAGGCGGCGTCGTCGGGGGAGGTGTCGGCGAGGATCACCTCGACCTTCGAAAGCGGCTGCCGGACCTTCAGCTTGGCGCTTGAACGGGCCGCACGGCCCAGCGACGCCACCTCGCGGACAAGCGTCATCCGGCGGACGAGATCGGCATCGAGGAGGCCGGGTGACCCCTGCGGATAGTCGGTGAGGTGGATGCTTTCCGCCACGTTGTCGCCGAAGCGGCCGACGGCGAGGTTTCGCCAGATCGTTTCGGTGACGAAGGGCACGAACGGCGCGGCGAGGCGAGCGACGCCGAGGAGCGTCTCGTAGAGCGTCCAGTAGGCGTCGAGCTTGTCGGGATTGCCTTGCGGACTGTCGGCCCGGCCGGCCCCCCAGAAGCGGTCGCGGCTGCGACGCACGAACCAATTACTGACGCCATCGACGAGCGCCGAGATCATTCCGGCCGCGGCGAAGTGGTCGAAGGCGTCCATCTTCTCGACGACACCACTGGCCGTGGCGGAAAGCTCCGCGAGCATCCAGCGGTCGAGCTCAGACCGCTTTGATACCGGCCGCCAGCCGCGGGCCTTGGCCAGATCGGCGTGATCGAGGCTCCCGGGCTCGTCGAGGAGCGTGCCGGGATCGAAGCCGTCGATGTTGGCGTAGATCACGAAGAACGAATAGACGTTCCAGAGCCGGATGAGGAACTCCGGCACGCTCTCGCGGATCGTCCGCTCGCTGTAGCGGATCGTCGTCCACGGAGGCTGGCCGGCGAGGAAATACCAGCGCAGGGCATCGGCGCCGTAGGCATCGAAGATCACCCCCGGCTCTTTGTAGTTGCGCTTACTCTTACTCATCTTCTGTCCGTCCTCGCCGAGCATCAATCCGAGGACGATGCAGGTGCGGAAGGGGTGGGGGTAGTCGGCTGCCGGGGCACAGACGCCTTCGGGAAGCGTCCCCGGCCCGTCGCCCCCGAAGAGGAGCGTGCTGATCGCCAGCTGGCTGTAGAACCAGCCGCGCGTCTGGTCGATCGCCTCGGAGATGAAGTGGGCGGGAAACTGCGTGGCGAAATCCTCGTGCCCGGTGTGCGGCCAGCCCCACTGGGCAAACGGCATGGCACCTGAGTCAAACCAGCAGTCGATCACCTCCGGCACGCGTCGCATCCGTGATCCAGGCGCGAAGGGGGAGTCGTAGGTGACCGCGTCGATGTAGGGCTTGTGGACGCGGAGATCGTCGCTGAGATCGGGATTGGCGGCCTTGGCCCGGTCGAAGACATCGGTGCCAGCGACCCCCGGCTTGGCGAGGACGGCCTCGAAGGAGGGGACTGCCTCGGCCCGGCCGGTCGACTCACACACCCAGATCGGCAATGGCGTTCCCCAATAACGCTCCCGGGAGAGGGCCCAGTCGACGTTCGTTTCGAGGAAGTTGCCGAAGCGCCCCTCCTTGATGTGCTCCGGGAGCCAGTCGATGCGGGCGTTGTTGGCGAGCATCTCGTCGCGGAATTGGCTGGTGCGAATGAACCAGCTCGCACGCGGGTATTGGATGAGGGGATCGCTGTCGGCCCGCCAGCAGAAGGGATAATCGTGAACATACTGTTCCTGGTGGACGAGCAGCCCGCGGGCCTTGAGGTCCCGGGTGATGTCGCGGTCGCACTCCTTCACGAATCGGCCGCTGCCCATCGGGAAGGCATCGGTGAAGGTGCCGTCGGGAGCGACGCAATTGAGAAGCGCCGGTCCCCCCGACTCGAACCGGGGCTGCTCGGCCATGAGCACGCCGTAATCGACCTCGCCGAAGGCGGGGGCGACATGGACGATCCCGGTGCCAGAGTCGGTGGTCACGAAGTCGGCCGCCACGACGCGCCACGCCGCCGGGGCATGCCCGCCGCCGACGAGCGCGGAGGGATTCGGCGCCCCTTCCGGCCGGTAGGTGTCGAAGGGGGG
>CAJAYZ010000115.1 GCA_903949225.1 uncultured Planctomycetaceae bacterium | reverse complement strand
TGCACCCCGGCGATCGTCGTCCAGATGTTGCCATCCCCAGGCCCGACGATCTGCGTGAGGGCTCGTGAGGCACTTGAATCCCGCAATTGCTGCCAGAAACCGGTCGTCGTGCCGAGCGTGCCGTCCTCATGGGTGCCGTCGACGGCGGCGTTGTAGAGCGGATCACGCGGATCAGAACTCTGCGCGACGCCGCTGCGGGATGCGCTAACGACCACGACGAAAGCCGCGACGACCATCCCCAGTGTTCGCTTCCACCAGAACCGAGAACGACC
Source organism: uncultured Planctomycetaceae bacterium (assembly GCA_903949225.1). GTDB lineage: Bacteria > Planctomycetota > Planctomycetia > Pirellulales > UBA1268 > QWOP01. The sequence continues at coordinate 7,738 of CAJAYZ010000115.1, read as the reverse complement.
TCGATCAAGGCCAGCCCCATCCTGCGAGGATCGCTGGCGAGGAACGGATCTTCCATGTGTCATCGCTTGCATCGTCACTCCTCTTGTTGCACCCGTGGCCGCCGCGATCGCATTCTTCGACAGAGACCACCCACACCTCACCATCTGACCTGGCCGTCGCCGTGAACGCAGCGCGCCCGTCAGACTGGCCCCGACAGTTCTCTCACCCCGCCGCGTGCCGCGCCATCCGCCCAAGGATCCCCTTGACGATGATCGTGAGGAGCGAGCCCGGCCGGTAATCGGCGGAAGCCATGTGATCGATTCGATCCTCGGCGATGAGCCGCTCGAGATGCCCCTGCGAAAGACGCTGCTCGAACTTCTCCGGATCGAACACCGCCACGGCCTGCCCCCCCTTCTCCCGGACGAGCTTCATCGACGGGATGTCGGTATCGCCGTCTCCGAGGAACACCATCCGCTCGAACGGCACGCGTCGCTCCTGCTTCGGCATCCAGAGGTTGATCGTGGAGTTGTCCCAGACGTTGTCGATCCCCTTGTTGATCCGGAAGAGATACTGCGTCTTCGTCGTGTAGTTGATCGCCGACGCCGGCCAGACCGCCCGCCCCGTCGCGTCATAGGCATACGACGATGCGAACACCTTCCTGAATCGGGGGTGGATCGAGAGCCCCTCGATCATCTCGAGGAGACCCGACGAGACGACGAAGTGCTCGATCTCGACCCCCACGCTGCGGCCGTAGGCGCCGATGTCGTCAAACCAGGCCTCCACCCCGGCAAACAGCGGCGTCTGCGCCCCATGCCTGCGAAGGAGGTCGCGCGTGACGGCTGTCCCCGCCCGCTCGGCGGCGGTGAGCAACATCCGCATGTAGGTGAGCACCTGATCGCTGTCGTGGCGCTCGGCCTCGCGGCGGCAGGCCTCCCAGAAGCCCTCGACGTCGGTCACGCCGACGCTCGGCAGGAAGCTGTGTTCGGGGAGATTCCGCGGCGCGAGCGTGCCGTCGAAGTCGTAGACAAGCGCCACGCGGATCGGCGTGATGCCCATCTGCCCGGCGGCGCTTGTCATCGCCATCCTGCTTCTCCCCATCTGCGATTCGAGAAACCCTGCCGCTTGTTATACGCGCCGTAGCCTCTTCCTGGGGATCCAGGCCCGCGGCTCGAGGAGTGCCCAAGGCTGCCGGGAGCCCCACAAACGACGACGCTCCCCGGAGCCATGACGGCGCCGGGGAGCGTCGGTGGAAGGCATTCGTCGGAGCGGCGGTCAGGGAAGGAGAACCGAGTCGATGACGTGGATCAGGCCATTCTTGGCCGGGATGTCGGTCTTCACGACCGTCGCCGATCCCGAGGCCGTGCCCAGCTTCACGCCATCGGTCGTGGAGATCGACAGCTTACCGCCGCCGGCGGTGGTGGCTTCCTTCAGCTTGACGACGTCCGCCGCCGCCACCTTGCCAGGAACGACATGGAGGAGAAGGATGTCGCGGAGCTTGTCCTTGTTCTCGGGCTTGAGGAGCTCCTCGACAGTGCCGGCGGGAAGCTTGGCAAAGGCATCGTCAGTGGGGGCGAAGACCGTGAACGGGCCATCGCCTTTGAGCGTGCCGACGAGATCGGCCGCGCCGAGCGCCGCCGCAAGTGTCTTGAACGAACCGGCCGCGACCGCCGTGTCGACGATGTCGGGGAGGGCGGCTGCCTTCACGACCGGCGTCTGAGTGACCGCCGGGGAAGAAACGCGGACCGATTCGGGGTGGACACTCTGCACGATGACGGAGTTGTTGCTGACGACATGCTCGGTGACGGTGGGGACGGAGGACGAATGGACCACCGTGCCCGACTGGACGTGCCCGTTGCCGGTGACCTGTCGGCTGTTCCAAGAAGGCTGGGATGCAGCCGGGGCGTGGGTGCGACGGCCTTGGACGACCCGGCCCCGGCCCCGGTTGCAATCACCGGCCGAGGCGGAAGGAACACCAGCGGCCACGGTGACCGCGACAGCGAGGAGAAAGGAGGCACAACAGCGCATGGCAGGGGCTCCGAATGGGGGATATTGTCGTTCTTTAGAGAGTTATACACCGGCGGTGGAAGGTGGACAGGCGGTCGCCCGGGGTGCCAGAGAGGCGAACTCCCGTCTCCCTCGACCTCATTTCTTCCGCGGAGCCCGCATCACCGGCGACTCTGTGAGCCGGAAGAGGAAGATTTCCTCACCTGTCACCGGGCCAATGTCGGGACTGCCAGCGTCAGCCGACAAGCTCGGCGATCGGCCGTCCGTGGTCGACCAGCGCCGTCGGCCGCCCGGAGAGATCGGGGATCGTGACCCGGGCCGCATCGATGCCGAGGTGGTGATAAATCGTCGCCAGGAAATCCTGCGCGGTGCAGCGCCGCTCCACGACCTGCTCCCCGCGCTTGTCGGTGGCGCCGATCACCCGCCCCGGCTCGATCCCGCCGCCTGCCCAGATGTTTGAGAAGGCCTGTGGCCAATGGTCGCGGCCGGGCTGGATCGTTCCTGCCGGGCCACTGGCATTTCCGGCGCCGGTGCTCGGTCCGTAGCTGATCTTCGGGGTTCGCCCGAACTCCCCGGTCACCACGACGAGCACGCGATCGGCGAGACCGCGGTCGTGGATATCCTCGATGAGGGCCGCGACGGCATTGTCATACGCCGCGGCCCGGAAGCGGAGGGCCTCGAAGACGTGGTGATCGACGGCGTGGTCGTCCCAGACGCCGGTCCTGCCGCACAACGGCCCGCTCAGTTCGGTGGTGACGATGTCGACCCCCGCCTCCACCAGCCGCCTGGCCATGAGCAACTGCTGGCCCCAGGCGTTGCGTCCGTAGCGGTCGCGGGTGGCGTCATCCTCGCGGGTCAGATCGAAGGCATGCCTCGCCTCACGGCTGGTGAGGAGCTCGAGGGCCTGCGCCTCGAAGGCGTCGAGCGCCTCCATCTCCAATCGCCTGCCGATCGTGCGCTCGAGCGAGTCGAATTGCCCGCGAATCCCTATGCGGCGGCGGAGGCGATCCTCCTCGGCGGCACTCCCGAGGCCGAGATTCGGGACGGTGAACGATGGCGCGCTCGGATCACCGGCGACGACGAATGGCCGCCAGGCATCGCCGAGATAGGCGGGGCCGTTGTAGCCGAGCGGCGGATTGATGCCGACATACCGCGGCAGCGGGTTCGCCCGCGGTCCGCGCTCGGAGAGGAGGCGATTGGAGACGCACATCCAATCAGGAAGCCTGGGCTTGGGCTTGTCCTGGGTGTCCATGTCGCCGGAGAGCATCTGCATCGATCCGGCCGGATGCCCGCCCGCCGTCTGCGACATCGACCGGAGTACGGTGAGCCGGTCGGCGATCGCCGCCTGGCGTGGAAGGAGCTCCGTGAATCGCAGGCCCGGCACCTTTGTGGCGATCGTCTGGAAGGGGCCACGGTAGTCGACCGTCGCCTCGGGCTTGGGGTCGTAGGTGTCGACATGCGAACACCCCCCCGGCTGCCAGACCATGATCACGCTCTTCGGTGACCCACCACGGCCGCGCGGGCTCTCCGCGCGGAGCCGGAGCATGCCAGGGAGCGACAGCCCACCGACGGTCGAAAGCCCGAATTGTAGGAACGCCCTCCTCGGGCCGAGACGATCGGCATGCCGGCTTGTTGTCATGACAGATTCCCCCGACGGCATCCTCATTCCCCACCCGGCCGCTGGATCCTGGTGATCCCCACCCCCAGGGTATCGTACGTCGCCGCATCGCAGGTGAGAACAACCACCTGCAGGCCACGTTGGGCGCCCAGATCGAGCACGCGCTGCAGCCCGCGGAGCCGCTCCGGATCGGCGTTCACGAAGGCATCGTCGAAGACCACCGGGAGGCATCCGTCGTGGTCTTCGGCGAGGATCTCGGCCATCGCCAGTCTTAAGGCCGCCCCAACCTGCTCGCGCGTTCCGCCCGAGAGCGTGTCGAAGCCGAACGGCACGGCGCCATCGGCAGGCCGGACGAGCGACACCGCGCTGATCTCGCCCCCCTCGAAGTCGATCGACACCTCCGCCCCCGGCCCGAAGAGACTCTGGAGATAGTCGCCGACTCGCGCCTTGAGCGGCTCGATGAATCGATCCTCGACGGCCTGCTTCCCTTCGCGGAGCAGATCGAGGAGGAGCCTTGCTGCCTGCCCGTCGCGCTCGAGGCGGGCGTGCGTCGCCATTGCCTGAGCCTCGCGGGCCATCGCCCGGGCCCGGTCCTCGGACGGGTCGGAGGTGCCCGAGGCGTGGAACATCGCCAACGCCAGCTGCCTCCGCATCTCCGCCTGCCGCATCTCGTCCTGCCGCTCGTCGAGAGACTTCTGATACCGCTTCTGATCCCGTTCGATGGTCTCAGGCTCGAGCGCTGCCCGCTGCCGTTGGGAGACCGCGAGGCGATCGTCCGCCTCCTTGAGGGCCGCCGCGCGCGAGGCAAGCTCGCCGGCCCGCTCCTCCCCCACTTTCTCGACGATCGCCTGCCGGCGCGTCCGTAATCCGGCGAGGCTGTCCTGCGCCGACCGAATCGACTCGGCGATCCTGGCATGCTCCGCGACGGCACCATCGGCCAGCGTCTTCGCCACGTCGAACTCGGTGGTCGCCGCCCCCAGCGCCGTGGCCAGCCGATGGACCTCATCGTCGGCCGCGCGCCGGGCGACCAATGCCAACTCCAACCCCTCCGCCCGTGTGAATCCCTCGGCTCCTTGGCGCGCGAGGCGCGCGTCGAGCTCGGCGATCGCGCCGTCGAGGGTGGCGAGCTCACGCAGCGCCTGCTCGTCGCCGAGCCCCTTCACCGTGCTCTCTTCGGCGCGAAGGTCGTTGGCAAGCCCCGCGAGCCGGGCCGCATCGCGGCGGGCCTGGTCGGTCGAAGCGACACCGAGCGTCGACAGTCGTTCGGCGAGCGCTGTCGCAGCCACCTCGGACTTTCGGGTGCATTCCGCGAGCGACCGGCCGCCCCCAGGCACCACCCGCAGCCGCGTCGCGCCGCCGACCACGATCTCGGCCTCCGCGGTGATCGTCTCCGCCCCCCCCGCCACCAGCGACGTCTCCCCGAGCCGCACCGGAGCGTCGGCCGTGATCACCTCGACGCGCGTGGCGATCGCCCGCAATTCCGCCGCCGTAGCGTCGGCCGCGCGCTCGAGCGCCACGAGCTTCTCGACATCCTCCCCCTTCACCGGCGGCAAGCGGCGGACTTCGGCCCGGATCTCGTCGGCCCTCTGGCGATGGGCGACGATCAAATCGCAGCGCGAGGCCAGGCCCGCGCGTTCCACGCGCTGTCGCTCGACCTGCTCGACGAGGGCGTGCCTCTCAGCCGACGCTCCCGCCTCCCGGTGGCGGGCGGTGAGCTCACGGAGGGCCACGAGGGCCGCGTCGAAGCGGGATCGCTGCGTCACCTCCGCCGCCTTGGCGCAGCCGAGATCCTCGTGTGCCGGTCGCAGCGTCTCCTCGGCCCCCCGGATGCGGATGTCGAGATCGCGGATCTCGGCGTCGGCCCGGTCGAGCTCGTCGTGCGCCCGTCGCGCGGCCTCGGCCGCGATCCGCGCTTCGGTGAGCGTCCCCTCGACTTTCGTGAGTTCCTCGCGGCGCTTCTGGACCGAGTCGATTTCGGCACGGATCCGCAGGAGGCTGTTCGTTCCCTCGGCGATCGCCCGGTCGGCGGCATCGACATCGCGGACGGCCTGATCGAGCGCCGCCAGCGCCGCATCGGCCGCGGTGCGGGCTGCACGCACGGTCGCCAGATCGTCCCCCGCCTTCAACAAGTCCGAGCCTGTCCTCGGCTTCCCCTTGTCGGTGAACGTGGCGGTGACGAGGTCTTCGAGGCTCGCCGCCACGCGACGATCACCGGCCGACTCCAGCACGCTCCCGCCCCCCATCCGTCCGAGTCGCTCGCGGAGCCGCTGCATCGAGCGATCCCCAGCCTTCGACTCGCCTGGATCGGCCCCCGACGTCCCCTGCCACACCCAGAGATGGGCCCAGCGACCGCGAACCTGCTTGGCGGCCCCCTTCCCTCCTCCGGCATCGTCCTCCTGGAGGATGCGGTGGATCTCCTCCTCCGCCTCCTCGTTGTGGCGTGTCTTGCCCCCCTGCTCCTTGAGCGTCGTCGTTCCCTTTGCACCAGCGAACGATTTCTCGATCGTCAGCCGCCTGCCGGCCGCTTCGAACTCGAGGACGACCGACGGATGCCCGGCATGGTGGGCCGAGCGGAGCGACTGTGCGATCTCGCCGGTGACACGACTGCGGAGAAAGAGGGCATGGTGGACCGCCTCGACAAGCGTGCTCTTCCCCGACTCGTTCGGCCCGGCGACCACCGTCAGGCCTTCACCGAAGGGGACCGTCACCTCCCTGTGAATCCGGTAATTACGGACCGTCACCGCGACGAGCCTCATCGGGGTGCTCCCTTCGTTGGGGTTGCGGCGGCCCCATCCACGTCGTGGCAGAGACCGTGGAGGAGCCGGATCGCCGTCAGGGCCACAGCCGCCTCGTCGCCGCCGGCGTCCTTTCTCGCGAACAACTCGGCCGCCACGCGCGAGATGATCGGGTCGCTGCGTTCCGTGAGCGATCGCATTTCCTCGTCGGAAGGCAGGAGCCGCACCTGATCGTCGAGATCGAGACGGACAAGCCCCGCGCGCCAGTCGTCGAGGAGCGTGTCGAGTCGGCCGCGATCGGCCAGCGACACCGCCCCGGAGAGAACGAGCTCCACGAGGCAGTCGTCGTAGCGTGCCCCGGTCGATTCCCGCAGGAGTCGATCAAGGAGCGTCGGGCCGTCCTCGCCGAGCGCCACCTCGTGCCGCAGCCAGCGGAGCTTTCCCGTCGGGAGCGCCTCGACATCCGGCATCCCCCCGCGCGTCACGGTCACGGCCGCGACATGGCCGGGAAGCTGGTCGGTCTTCGGGAAGCGATCAATCTCGTGGGCCCCCGAATACCACGCCTTCTCCCCCACCTTGAGAAAACCGTGCCAGTCGCCGAGGGCGATGTAGTCGAGCTGGTCGAGGGGCAGCCGGCCGAGATCGATGGCATTGGCCTGCCCCGCTTCCTCGCCATCGACGCTGTTGCCGAGCGTCGCGCCCCCGAAGGAGCGCGTGCTGCCGTGGGCAATGACGATCCGCGGCCGCTCGTCGCCGCTCCCCGGCTGCCAGCGCCGTAGCCAGATGGTCGGGTCGTCGGGCTCGTGCCGCCGCAGGAGCGGACAGGGAAGGATCACGGCGTCGTCGCGCTCGATCGGCTGGCGCTCGAGGAGCATGTGGAAGTTCGGGGCCACCGCCTCCCGCTGGCGGCGGAAGAAGGGACGCTCCCAGAGGCTGTCGGGGCCGCCGTGGTCGTGGTTGCCGGGGATCGCATAGACCGGCACGCCGATGCTGCCAATGGCGGCGAGGGCATGTGAGATCGTGGCATCCTTCGGCGTTGCCGAATCGAAGAGGTCACCGGCGACGACGACGAACGCCGCCTTCCGCTCGCGGGCAAGGTCGCCGATCCGGCGGACCGCCTCGAGCCGCTCGCGCTGCACACGGCCGCGCTGCTCCTCGTCGGCGATCCGCGCGAACGGCTTGCCGAGTTGCCAATCGGCGGAATGCAGAAAGCTGGTCATCGTGGTGCCATCGAGGTTTCGAAGGGGCCCGCTGTCAGGCCGGCGTATCATCGTCGATCGGCACGGGAGAGTGAATCGTTCGCGGCAGGGAGAGGTGCCGAGGCCTCGCGCCGCGGGGTGGAGAGTGAGCGGGGCCTGGGGAGAGTTCGGAGCCCGGGGGATGGGAGCATCGAACGATCCG
>CAJAYZ010000114.1 GCA_903949225.1 uncultured Planctomycetaceae bacterium | reverse complement strand
GGATTCCAGGGAGCAGGTTCACCGATTACACCCACAGCCTCGGATATGCTTCAGCAGCCAGCCTTCTCCATGTGCCGGGGGAGCCGTTACCGCCGGTGGATAAGGCAGGGTTCTCGATTGTGGCATCCGTCCTCAAAGGCTATCTCGAATCGCAATCGCGATTGCTCCCGGCGCCCTTTTGAAATCGGCCTTCCACATCCCGCCGTCTTAAAACGACGAGTCGCCCGCGGAAAGGGCTTGAGGAATAGACCGGTCTCCCCGGTCGCTCCGCGGGATGTCAGTAAATGATCCCACTCTCGACCCGGTGGGGAGCGAGGCGGGCGCGGCCCTCGAGGAACGAGAGCTCCACGAGGAACGAGGTGCCAACGACCGTTCCTCCCGCCGCCTCGATCAGCCGGATGCAGGCACCCGCCGTGCCGCCGGTGGCGAGGACATCGTCAACCACGAGCACACGGGCGCCGCTCTTCAGGATCCCGGTGTGCATTTGCAGCTTGTCGCGGCCGTACTCGAGGTCGTATTCGACCTCGATTGTCTCGGCCGGAAGCTTCCCCGGCTTCCGCACCGGGATCACGCCGACGCCGAGTTCGATCGCCATCGGCGTGGCAAACAGAAACCCCCGCGCCTCCACCGCCGCGATCGCGTCGATCCCGGCGTCGCGCCACGGGGCCGCCATCAGCCGCACTGCCGCGACGAGCGCCGCCGGATCGGCCAGGAGCGGCGTGATGTCGCGGAACAGGATGCCCGGCTTGGGGAAGTCGGGCACCGGGCGGATGAAGGAGGCGAGATCGACGGCGGCGTGGGTCACGAAAAAGGCTCCGCGGAGGAGGCGTGTCGGAAGCGACAGGTGTTGCGGCACTGTGCCGCCGGCACCGGGGGCCGGTCAAGCCCCGTGGCGGAGGCGGATCTTCGCTCGGGGGACACCGTCGAGTTCGGCGGCCAGGTTGGCGAGGGTCTCCGACTCGATCTGCCGGACGCGTTCGCGGGTCAGCCCGAGGACGCCACCGATCTCCTTGAGCGTCATCGGGTCGCCGCCGCCGAGACCGAAGCGGAGCCTGAGGATCGTGGCAGCGCGGTGGTCGAGGAGTTCGATGCGGCGGAGGACGTGGAGCATCGTGTCTTCGTCGAGGAGCACATCTGCCGGGCACTTCGTGTTCTCGTCGCGGATCAGATCGCCGAGCGACCAGCCGCCGTCGGCCTGCTCGGTCTGCGGCGAGGCCTGATTGATGTGGATCGCCTTCTTGATGATCGGGAGCTTCTTGCGGGCGAGCCCGAGGCTGCGGGCGACCTCTTCCGGCGTCGGCGTGCGGCCGAGCGAGTCGAGGAGCCGAGCGGTAGCCCGACGCCACTTCGAGAGCAGCTCCACCATATAGGCGGGAATGCGGATCGTCTTGCCGGAGTTGATCAGGGCCCGCTTGATCGACTGCTTGATCCAGTAGCTGGCGTAGGTGCTGAAGCGCGTGCCGACGCGCGGGTCGAAGCCCTCGACGGCCCGGAGGAGCCCGAGGTTCCCCTCCTCGATGAGGTCGGGGAGCGGCAGGCCACGATTGGCGTAGCCGCGGGCGATGTTAACGACGAGGCGGAGGTTGGCGCGGACCATGTGATCGCGGGCCTGGGCATCCCCCTTGCCGATCGCCACCGCCAGTTCCTTCTCCTGGTCTGCCGTCAGAAGCGACGTGTCGTTGATCTCACGGAGATAGGTTTCGAGAGGGTTTTGAACGGCTCCCGAGGAGGTCTTGCGGCGGGGGGTGGGCATGGCGTGTCGACGGTCCTGGTGGATGGATGACGGTATGCGGTGATAGATAGTGGCGGGGGGCTTCCGTCCCGCCGGGAAGGTATCGACGAATCTCGGGGGCGACTGCACAAGCGGGAGAAGAACGGCGGGCTAGCGCGATCGTGACGGCTGGGGTGGCGTTGACGCGGCTCCGCGTGCAGGTGTCGCCTGGCGCGGCTGTCGCCCTCGCTCAGGAGAGTTGCCAATCGATGCAAGCCAACTCAGGGACCGACCCGATCCGGATCGGGACGGTCGATGTCCCGATGCCGCGCGACACGAACAGCGGCGGCCCGCCGTCGCGATACCAGCCGGCGACATACCGGCCACTCCCCGGCGGCGTGAGGAGGGCGACGCCCCCCGGCGCCACCTGCCCGCCGTGCGTGTGGCCCGAGAGGACGAGGTCGGCGGGGTGTTCTGGGGGAAGCACGAGATTGTCGCGATGGACCGGGCAATGGGCGAGCACGAGGTGGTGATCGCAGGGCTCCTCGCCGGCTAGCGCCGCGACCGGATCGGGGCGTCCCTGGCGGAAGTCGTCGAAGCCGGTGACCCGCACCGAGCGATCGCCGAGAGTGACTCTCACCGAGCGGTTGACGAGGAGATCGAAGCCGTGCCGTTCGTGGTGGGCCCGCAGTCGCGCGATGGGGACACCGGACGAGATCTCCCAATTGCCGAGGATCGCGAGCCGATGGGGCACGTCTGGACAGGCAGCGAGAAAGTCGACAAGCGGCCCCTCGCCCCGCGCTGCCGAGAGGCTGTCGCCGGTGATCACGAGGAGATCGGGGGCGAGGCTGTGGAGCGCTTCAAGGACCCGTTCCTCGAGGGGCCCGACTCGGTAGAGATGGAGATCGGAGACATGGGCGATCCGCAGCCGTCGGCTCTCGGCGGGAGTGGGCATCGCCTCCGTCGCCAGGTCGCCGGTCGGCGCCGGGGGAACTCCGAAGTGATGGTGGCTGACGTCGAGCTTGAAGGGGGTGAGGCAGAGGCCGTCGATGCCCGTCGTCAGGCCGCCCCCCGCGACGAGCGCCGCGCCGCCGCGGAGGAGATCACGGCGCTTGAGACGCATCGGCGGCCTCCGTGGCATCGATAGCCGCAGGGCGGAGGACTGCGTCGAGAAACTCGAGGATCGCCCGGCCGGCGGGTGAGTCGCGGCCGACGGAGGCAGCGTGGCCGGACCTGTCGAGCAGGAGCAGCGTCGAGGGGACGCCCACGGCAGACAGCGCGGCGTCGAGTCGCACGGCTTGCTCGACCGGGACGGAGAAATCCGCCGTGCCGTGGACGACAAGGCAGGGTGGATCGTCCGGGGAGACATGCCACACGGGGCTTGCCCGGAGCGCCGCCTCCCGCACCTCCGGCAGCGGCCCGCCAACGAGGAGGCTGGCAGGCGACCGGGGGCGGTCGTGTTCCGGCCCGAGGTTCGTCAGATCGGTGGGGGCCGAGAGCATCGCCACCGCGGCCGGCGGGAATCGGGGGGCCGCGGCTTCGTCGCCGCTGGGATCGCCGGCAGGATCGTCGGCGAGGCCCACGAGCGCCGCGAGGTGCCCGCCGCCGCCATGGCCGACGACGGCGATCCGGGTCGGGTCGAGGCCCCATTCCCCGGCGCGGCGGACGATTTCGGCAATCGCGGCGCGGCAGTCGTCGAGTTGGGCTGGGAAACGGGCGAGGTCGCTGGTGCGGTAACCGATGCTGGCGACGGCATAGCCCTCGAGGGCCAGCCAGGTGACGGGGCAGTCAGCTTTCGAGCCGTCGCGCCAGGTGTCGCCAGGAATCCACACGACCAGCGGCACCGGTCCCGGGCAGCGTCCCGGGAGGGTGATGTCGAAGCGTCGGCGACCACCCTGGTCGGGCAGGGCGTAGGGTTGGTCGCGGAGGGTGAGTCCAGCACCTCGGCGGGTGTCATCGCCAGGATCGCTCGCGGAGGCCTCCCCGTCGGGCTCGGCGGGCAAGGCCCGCTCGGCTGCCAGTCGCCGCCGGGTCGCGCGCCGCTGCGACCGCCACGACCAGCGCCGGCCTGTGCCGGGCTCGATTTCCGCCGGGGTCTCCGAGGGTGCCCGCGGATCCTCGAGCCAGCAGCGATACCGTGCTTCAAAAGGGTCGGCCTGCTCGAAGCCAAGGTCGGCCTTCTCAAAGCCAGGTTCGGCCCGCCCTGCGTAAAGTTCGGCGCGCTCTGCGCTGGCGGCATCCCGAGATGGCAGCCAGGGAGTGCCGGCAAGGAGCGAGGAGATCACGAGGGCCTGCAGGCAACACGCCAGCAGACTTCCCGCGCGGCGGCGGCTCTTCGTTTGGCTGGCAGGGACGTGCATGAGTCCGATCAGCATACGTCCGGGTAGCTGGCCTAGCAGGCTGTGGATAAAGTGCCAGCCCGACCGCACGAGGCGGTCGCGAGTGCGCAGCACTCGAGAAAACCGGAGGTTTTCCAAGTGGAAAAAGGGCATGGATGACTTTTTCCACGGGCAGCTGGGGGAATCGTGCCGGTCCCCAGACGCCCGGCGTGCGCCGCCTTCAGCGGCAGCGCACACCGGGGAAGCCTGTCTCGGAAAGCCGGATGACCAGACGCGGATCAATGCCGTCGCTGGACCTGGCCAGAAGGGGTGAGCTCGTCGATGATCTTCGGGATGTACTTGGCGAGCACCTCGGCGAGATCGTTGGGATTGATCCCCTTGCTGCGGGCGAGATCGTTGAGCTCGCGGTCGCCGAAGACATCCTCGATCTTCCGGCGGTCGATCGGCTTGTTCGGGCCGGTGCGGACCCACGAGTCGACCTCGTCCCGCATCCCCTTCTCCTCGAACTGCTTCACCACCTCGGGGAGCTTCTGGGCGTCGTTACCGCCGAAGATCTGCTTGAAGATCTCACCGAGATCGTTCGGCGAGGGCATCCCCTGGGGCTCCCCCTGTGGGGCACGTTGCTGGGGTTGTGGGGCGCGTTGTTGGGGCTGCGGGGCCCGCTGCGGGGGCTGCTGCTGCCCCTGGGCGGCACCTTCCAGGACTTGCTTGAGGATCTCGCCGAGAATGTCCATTCGAGAAAACGCTCCGAAGAGGGGAAAACTGCAAAAGTCGAACCGGTGAAAAGCACCAGACCCGATTGTAGGGGGGGGCCTTGGGGGAGGAAAGGAATCGGGCTGGCGGGGGCTGGCTGGCCCCGGTCGGTTCGCCAAACCGCCCGGTTTTCCTGCCCGGGGGGACGGAGGAATCCCCCGCCGGGGCCGCGGTGTTAGAATTGAACAGTTTCGCCGCTGATGACGATGGAAAGCCTTGGACCGACGTTGTGGCGCCGCAGGCGGACGCCCGCCGGGGCCGCATTCAACTTTGAGGAGTCTTGTATGGGCCTGCTGCAATCGTTCCCGACCGCGCGACGCGGGCGATCCCGATTCGTCGAAGGTCTCCTGGGGGGGCTCCTCGTGGCTGGCATCGCCACGGGATCGGCGACCGCCGAGACGGCGATCCTCGGCGAGGCCTCCCTCACCGCCGGCGTTCCCGGCAGCGGTCCGATCACGACCGAGCAGATCGACCGCTGGCTCGCCGAGCCGAAGAATTCGGCAGTCCTCGAGCCGGTGCTGCCGCTGGGACTTTCGCAGGGGGCAGGTCAGATCACCGGCCTCGACAAGAATCCGCTCACCCGCGCCAAGATCGAACTCGGCCGTCAGCTCTACTTCGATCCCCGCCTCTCGCTCGATGCCACCGTGAGCTGCGCCAGCTGCCACGATCCCGCACAGGGCTACGGCGCCCACACGAAGACCGGCCTCGGCATCCGCGATCAGCTCGGTGGCCGCAATTCCCCAGTCTCCTACAACCGCATCCTCTCCGGGGCGCAGTTCTGGGACGGCCGGGCCGACTCGCTCGAGGCTCAGGCGGTGGGCCCGATCGCCAACCCTGGGGAGATGGGCTTCACGCACGAAGGGGCCGTCGCGCGGCTCAAGAGCATTCCTGTCTACGAGAAGCAGTTCAAGAAGATCTTCGGTGGCGTCTCGATCGATGCCGTCGGCCAGGCGATCGCAGCCTTCGAGCGCGTCCTCGTCACCGGCCCGTCGCCCTACGACTTTGGTGAGCAACTCCGCCCCTTTGCCGCCATGGACGAGGACGACCTCAAGGAAGACGAAGATCTGGCGAAGAAGTACGCCGAGGCGAAGGCCGCGGCGGCGACGTTTGCGATGTCGGAATCGGCGAAGCGCGGCCGCGACATCTTCTTCACCGAGAAGGGGAACTGCACCGCCTGCCATGTCGGTGCGAACCTCGCCGACGAGAAGTACCACAACCTCGGCATCGGCATGGACCAGGCCGAGCCCGATCTCGGCCGGTTCGTCGTCTCCAAGGATCCGAAGGACAAGGGGGCCTTCAAGACGCCGACGGTGAGGAATGTCGCTCTCACTGCCCCCTACATGCACGACGGGTCAGTGGCCACGCTCGAGGAAGTGGTGGAGTGGTACGACAAGGGGGGCCATCCCAACGCGAACCTCTCCGACAAGATCAAGCCGCTCAAGCTCACCGATCAGGAGAAGGCCGACCTCGTGGCCTTCATGCGGGCCTGCACCGGCCCGACGCCGGCGGTCGAGACGGGCCGGCTGCCAGAGCAGCCGTAAGCCGGCGCTGATCTCACGCGACGAATGCCAGACCGGCCCGGCGGGGCGATTCCCGCCGGGCCGGTTTTTTTTCGCGATAGCGGTCGGGGCCAATCGGCGTTTCAAGTCCAGCGTTCTTGTCACCGCGCAGGCGAGGCGGGGATCGGCGAACGCTTGAGGAGTGACGAGGTCCTCCGAGAAACGACGAAACTTTTGCCGGCCCCGCCGATGGACCACTCACAGGCAAGCCACCAAGAGGGCATCGATGGGATCGGGGTCAAACGTGGCTTCAGGGTCGCCCGTGCCCCATCGCCGGACGTTCGCGTCGGCCATCCATGGCCGCCGCTCACTCGATGCCGCCTGCGCTTCGCCATCCATGGCTTCGCTGGCCGGCAACGCCGGCTCTCGGAACACGGGCGACCCCTCGCTAGAGGCGTCGAGCGCTGCGCTTTTATTACGGCGGTTTCGTGCTGCCGCCACGGCGCCAAACAGTTCACCGTCCCCAGTTCAGTCAGCGCTCACGGCGTTTCGGCCGTCTCGCCGCCGGCCCTCGTGCCCAGGGCCCGCCAGACCTCGGGGGCCACGTCGTCGCCGATCGAGCGGACAGACCCATCCATCATCGCCGTGCCGACGAGGCCACGGTGATAACTCCGCGCGGTGACTGCGGCGAACGTTCGCGCCGTCGCGCTCGAGCCCTCCTGGCGGGAGTTGTAGTCGACGTCGTGGACGATGCCGGCCACCGTGAGGGGCACCCGCGTGTTCGGCGGAAGGACGGTCGTGAAGCCGGTGTGGTGCACGCGGCCGTCAGGCCATTCGGTATGGCCTGTGCAGTCGTTCTTCGTCGGACCGAGCTTTGGGTCGGAGGGGCCGCCGCCGGCGAGCGCGGCCACCTGTGCGGCGGATCCGGGAGGCGACGACGGCGGAAAGGCAGCCCCGGGATCGGCAGCGTTGCGCACGTAGGGGGTGAAGGCCTTTACCTCGGCTGCGCAGAGTGTCTTGCTCAAGCCGTCAACGAACGCGCCCGCTTTCAAACGCGAGTTCGGGTGGAACGATCCGTCGCCGCCGTTGCCTGTGGCCGGGTCGTAGACGAGCCAGGTGCCGAAGTTGAAGCCGTAGTTCAGCGGCCGGACGTACTGGAGGCCGTTCTTGAGCCGCGGCATGTCGTTCGGCTCGCTGGGGCAAACGAAGACTGGAATCCGGATGAGAGGAACGCCGGTGGTGCTGTTGGGGGGCTGATCCCAGGGCTTCTCGAGGTCGATCTGCACGGCCGCGGCGGCCTCCTCGATGAAGGGGAGCGTGCGGCCGAGGATTCCCCACGAGCCGTTGTTCGACTGGAAAGTCGTGCCGGGGGTGTGGAGCAGGCTCGGGGGAAAGTGTCGCCTCGCGCCCTCGAAGGAGTGCACCGCGAGCGCGAGTTGGCGAATGTTGTTCTGGCAGCTCGACCGCCGGCCCGCCTCGCGCGCGGCCTGCACCGCCGGTAGCAACAGCCCGACGAGCATGCCGATGATGGCGATGACGACGAGCAGTTCGACGAGCGTGAAGGCCCGCGCGGGGCAACGATCGTGGGGGACGGTGCGGGGCATGATGGAGGCAGGCCATGCGCCAGAGGAGAAGAAAACCACCGGGAGCCGAACATCTCCCATCATCGGCGGTGCGCCAGGGAAATGCCTAAGGCGGCGGAACTTTCCCCCTTCCCGGCGAACGATTCGCCGCGCTGCGGCGTCGTGCCGCCATCCCTCGTTGCCGGAGATTCTACGTTTTCGTAGAATGGGTGCTGGACCGCGTCCGACCTGGGCACATTCGGCCTTAGGAGTGAGTCATGGCAACCGGTGTATCGCAGGTTTCCGCCGTCATTGCCGACACGACGCGGGAGCGGCTGGAGCGGTTCGCGAGGCAGCACGGCGTCAAGAAATCCCACCTCATCGAAACGGCCATTCTTCATCACCTCGCCGCGCTCGAGGAGTTGCCGGCCGATGTCGTTGTGCCTCCTGTGATCGAGCTTTCTCGCGAGGTCGGCGCGGACTTGGTTCGGCGGATCGAGCGGCCAGATCCGCCGACGCCCGCCATGAAGACACTCTTCGATGGAGATTGAAATCCGGCCACTGCGGCCGGATGACGATCGGTCGTCGTTTTCATCGGGAGATGTCGAGCTCGACCGATTCTTTCGGAATTACGCGGGGCAAAACCAGTTCCGTCTCCACGTCGGCGTGACCTACGTGGCGTCGACCGCCGGCCGTGTCGTTGGCTATGTCACGATCGCGCCGGGATCGATGGTGATTGACCGCCTGCCGCGTCGTGAGCGACAGCGGTTGCCGGCCTATCCGCTGCCGATTCTGCGTCTGGCAAGGCTGGCCGTCTCCTCGACCGACCAGGAACAGGGAATAGGCTCCCGGCTCGTGCGGTTCGCCCTGGAAATGGCCCGGGAGATGGCGCGCCGGTTTGGGTGCGTCGGCGTGGTGGTGGATGCGCTCCCCGAGGCGCTTCGGTTCTACGCGCGCCTCGGGTTTTTCGAGTTGGTTGTCGAGGCCGGGGCTCTGCCCAGCCGTCCGGCGTCACGGCCGATGTTTCTGCCAATCGGGTCGATTCCAGGCGCAGGCCAGGAGCCTCCGCGGTAGGCCACAGGTTTCCGACGGCAAGGCGTGCGGCCCGCCGTTGGCCGACGACCTTTCGGAACGGGCGTTCCATGGCAGGCCAATCGCGATCCACTCGCGCGATCGGGCCGGCGGTGGATTCACAGCCTCTTCACCCCCGCGGCAGTTTGCCGCGGAGGGTGGAGCGATCGAGGCCGAGGAGCTTGGCGGCGGCGGTGCGGTTGCCGGCGGTGCGGGCGAGCGCTTCGTCGATCAGCGTCGCCTCCGCCGCTTTGAGGAAATCCTCGTGGATCCATCCCTCGCGCGGCTGTTTGGCACCGAGCTGCGCCGCCACCCAATCGCGGATCGCCCGCTCGAGGCGGGCCTCGGCGGTGGCCACGCTGTCGGTGGCCGAGGCTTTGGTGCCCTCCGCGATGGCGGCTCCTGCGGCACCGGGGAGCGGCGGCGGAAGATGTTCGGGGCGGAGCGTGCCGCCGCGGGCGATCACGGCGGCCACGTCGACCGCGGCCTTGAGTTCGCGGACGTTCCCCGGCCACGGGCGGGCCAGCACCGCGTCGAGAAAGTCGTCGGAGGCCGCTTGGAGCGGGCCGCAGCCAGGGCTGCCGGAGAGAAAGTGGGCCACAAGTGCGGGAATGTCGTCGAGCCGCGCGGAGAGTGGCGGCATCTCGATGGTGAAGACGCGGAGACGGTGGAGCAGATCGGCTCGGAACCGGCCGGCAGCGACGTCGGCCACCAGATCGCGATTGGTGGCGGCGATGACGCGGATGTCGACTCGGCGCGGCGCCGACGCGCCGACCGGAAGAATCTCCCGCGCGTCGAGCACGCGGAGCAGCCTGGCCTGGACCTCCGCCGCCGCATCCCCCACCTCGTCGAGAAAGAGCACGCCGCGATCGGCGCTCGCAAACAGGCCGTCGCGCGCCGTCGCGCCGCTGAAGGCCCCCTTTGCCTGGCCGAAGAGCTCCGCTTCGACGAGCGCCGGCGACAGGGCGGCGAGGTTCACGGCGACGAATGGCCCTGAGCGCCTCGCCGAGTGGACATGGATGGCTCGGGCGGCGAGCTCCTTGCCGGTGCCGGTGGCGCCGGTGATGAGCACCGGCAACTCACTCGAGGCGGCTAGCGCCACCCGCGCGAACACGCGTTGCATGACGCCGGAACTGCCGACAAGGCCGCCGGGGGGTGGGGCCGACACCGCGGCCGCGATTCCCCGCTCGAGGAGCCGATCGACAATCGTTGTCACCTGCGCCGAATCGAACGGCTTGACGAGATACTCGGCGGCGCCAGCCTCGACGGCCCGGACGGCCGTGTCGAGATCGCCGAAGGCCGTCATGACGACGATCGGGGCTGTGGCTGCGAGCGCCCGAAAATCGGGAATCGCCGAGAGCCCGTCGCGGCCGGGGAGGCGGACATCGAGGAGGATGAGCTCAGGGGGAAATTGCCGGCAGATCTCGATCGCTTCCTCGGCGCTCGCGGCGGTCTTCACAGCATGGCCCCGATCGTCGAGGAGCTCACCGAGGCTCCAGCCGATCGCGGGCTCGTCATCGACGATGAGAATGCGGCTCATGGGCTGATGGTGGCCTTGGAATGGTGACCGTGAGAGGCGGGCGACATCGCACCGGCGGGAAGGACAATCGTGAACCGGGTGCGGTCGTCGGCTCTCCCCCATTCGAGCCTGCCACCATGTTCTTCGGCCACCGCCGTGACGATCGCCAGCCCGAGGCCGATCCCCTCAGGCTTTCCAGTGACGAACGGTTCGGCAAGCGTAGCCTGGAGATGCTCCGGAGGACCGGGGCCTGTGTCAGTGACGGAAATCCGCACGTCATTTCCTGAGGCGCGGGTCTCGAGGCGAACCGTCCCCCCGCGTCCGGCCGCGTCGATCGCATTGACGACGAGGTTGAGCAGGGCCGCCCGGAGGCTGTCGCGCCGGGCGACGAGCGAGATCCCGGTCGGCGTCTCGACGTCGAGCGTCGTTCCGCCATGCTGACAGCGCGGCGAGACGAGGTCGGCCACCTCGGTGAACACCTTGTCGATGGCGAGTGGCTCTGGCACCGACTCGGTGCGCTTCCCGAGGGCGAGCAGGCCGCGGACTTCCTCCTCGACGACCGCAAGCTGTTTGATCGCCACGCCGAGGCTTCCATCGGCGGTCGATTGCAAACAGCGGCTGCGGTGGAGATCGATGGCGAGTCGCGCGCCGGTGACGGCATTGCGAAGCTCGTGGGCAAACCCGGCGGCGAGCTGGCCGAGGAGCCGCTCGCGCTCGCCGGCGAGGAGGCGGGCCCGGAGCTGGCCGAGTTGCCCGCTCATCCGCTCCACACCGCGGTGGAGCCGACCGATTTCATCGTCGATCGGTGCTGGTCTGTCGTCTTCCTGGCCTTCGTCGATGCCCCCCGCTCCAAAATCCCCGGCGGCGATCGCAGCAACCCGGCGTTCGACGGAGCCGATGCGGCGGGAGAGCCGGCCGGTGGCCGCAAGCGCCGCGGGCACAAGGAACACAAGCGTGATCGCGGCGACGGCGAGTTGCGGCCACGACGATTCGAGGGCGAGCGAGGCTATTGACCGGCGCGGCGTGAGCACGACGACCGTCTCCGGCCGCACGCTCCCTGATCGCACCGTCGCCACCCGGAACGCCTGGCCGCTGAGCGTCGTCGTGCCACGCTCGAGCGCCGCGGCAACACCGGAGGCCGAGAGCTCATCGCGATCCCCGGGCCCGAGCGTCGTTGCACCGAGCGAGCCGTCGACGGGATTCCAGACCACGAACCGGCTGTCGGTGAGGCGGGCGAGGGTCTCGAGGACCGGGAGCGTGAGGGTGACGCGCGAGGCGGCGAGCGTCTCGACCACCTGCCGCTCGCGCTGCCGGGCGACGTCGGCGGCCCGCCGTGCGGCGAGCCACGAGGCGAAGGCGACATTCGCGAGCACCCCGGCCAACAGCAGCCCCACCACTGGTAGGACCAGTTGGCGACGGAGCGACGAACGGCGCTGGGGAAGGGGCATCGATCGGCTCGGGGTGGGAGTGCGACGCGGCGCATCAACGGCCGCGTCAGTTCAAATCTTACTGCGGTGAACGGCGGTGGGATCCAGGGTCTGGCTCGAGCGATGCTTCGGGGTCCCGGGAGCGCTTGGCGACACGGACGGGGCGTTGTGCTTGCCGCTGTGGCAGCTTCGGGGTCGCCCGCGTCCCGTCGCCGGACGTTCGCGGAGGGCATCC
>CAJAYZ010000113.1 GCA_903949225.1 uncultured Planctomycetaceae bacterium | reverse complement strand
TGCCGATGTTGGAGATCTTCGCCTCGACGCGATTGAGCACCCAGTTGCGGGCGATCGACCCCGCGCCTGCCAAGGTGCCGCCGCCGGAGCCCGCCAAGGCCAGTGCCGCGATCTGGGCCTCTTGGGCGGCCGGCAGATCCTCGGGCTTCGCAAACGTCGCATCGACGATGATGCTGCCGGTGTTCGCCCGCACGCTCGACGCGTCGATCGTGGCCGTCACGGTGTCCTCGACGTTGTTCACGGAGACCGCGAAGCCCCCGGCCCCACCGCCCGACGCCTTGAACGTCGCGCTGACCTGGCCGGAGAATGTGGCGATCGAGGCGGTGTCTTTGGCCAGCACGGAGACCGACCCGTTGGCAGTGACGACGGACGGGACTGCAACCTGGGTCGTGACTCCCGCCGTCAACTGCGACCTCGTCCCGCCCTTGATGTGGGCATCGACAGTGTTCTTGATCGTGTTGGCCCCGATCGCTCCGCCGAGCGCATTCCCGCCGCTGCTGGCCGCGAAACCGTACACGACGTTGACGTTGCGGGCCTGCTCCGTGGCGCTCACGAGGACGCTGCCCGCGGTCGACGTCACCTTCGCAGCATCGATCCCGGCGACCACAATATTGCGGATGTCGTTGACACCGATCGTGAGACTGCCGGCGCTTTTGGACCCAAAGGCGACCCCGACGGCACCGGCCACGGAGGTGATCCGGGAGACGTCGCTTGCCGCCACGACCACGTCGCCCACGGCGGTCACCTGGCCGGATCCCGTATTGGAGATGTGGGCATCGACGACCATCCGCACGAAGTTGAGCGAGATCGCTCCGGCACCGCTTGAGCCCGTCCCAAGAGCGCCGGCAAACGTGACATTGACGAGATGCCCAGCCATGATCGGCTCGCCGGCGGCCGCCCTCAGGTCGAGCGGCACGCCCCCCACGTCGAACGTCCGCACCCACGGCTGCAGGCCCTGGGCCGCGTTGCCGGTGGAGGTGAGCATGATCGGCCGCGGCGCGTCGGTGCTGGTAGCGTCGGAGAGCGTGGCGGCGAGCTTGATGCGCGTCGGATCGACCACGATCACGTAGTAGGTCTCCCCCTCGACCAGCCCGCCGATCGCGGCGCCGCTTCCGGCGCGGTAGACCACCGCGTCGCCGGTGCTCAAGTTGTGGGGGCTCGAGTAGCGGATCTGGTCGGCGGTGGCCTGCGTTCTGGTCACCGTGGCGGCCGATGCCGTGAACGTCAGCGAAGTCGTAGCGAGCGGCGTGAACGTCTGGTCGCCCCCGTTGAGCCCGTTGAGGCCGAACGTCGTCAGCGGCAGTTTCGCGCCACCGGCCGTGTTCGACAGTTCGATCGTCTTGGAGTCGATCACCTTCACAAAATAGGCCTTGCCGGAGACGAGCCCGGCGATGGTCTGACCGCCGGCGTTGTCGTAGACGATCCGCTCGCCGTCGGTGAAGCCGTGCTCCTTCGGGAAGGTGAGCTGGTTGTCCTTGACCGACTTATCCGTCGCGTTGAAGCCGGCGACCCTGGTGCCATCGACCGCGGTGATGCTCTGGGCCGCTCCGGAGCCGGTGCCCGACAGCGGGATCGCCTTGGCTGCGACGGCGTCGTCGAACGTGTTGGCCAGCTTGATGGTGCGGGCATCGACCACGATCGCGTAGGAGGCCATGCCGCTGGTCAGTCCGCCGATCGCCGTTCCGCCTCCCGACTGGTAGACGACCCGCTCGCCCGTCTTCAAGCCATGATCGGAGGGAAGCAGGATCGTATCGCCGGTCACCGTCACATTCCCCGAAGCGATCGTCGTGGTCGCGCCGAGGGCCGGACTGTCGGACTCTGTCTTCGACGGGTCGGCAAATCCGGCGAGCACGTTCACCTTTCCGCCCGCCGTCACACTCGAGGCGTCGATATAGGCCGTGATACTGCTCGCCTTCGCGGTGTCGGACCCGGCGACGGTCACGGTCGGCGCGACGTCGTCACCGCCGTTGTCAAGCTTCGAGACCATGTTCGGATCGGCGACGTTGTCGGTGGTGCCGATGTAGTTGTAGGTGAGCACCGCTCCTATGGAGGTTCCGCCCTGGCTGCCTGAGATGGCCTGCCCCAAGACGACCATCGTGGCCGACTCGCTGGCGGAGACATTCACGTCGCCGGCGGGGGCACTGACCGTCGAAGACTTGCTGATGTGGGCGTCGATCGAGTTTGCGATCGAGTTGACGACGATCAGACCGGCGCCGGCACTGCCCTTGGAGCTTCCGGCGCCGGCAAAGCCGACCGCCACCAGGATCGGCTTGGAGGTCGCGCGGACGTTCACTGACCCGCTCGCGGCCGTGATGCTGGAACCCTCGATGGCGGCCTTGATGCTGTTGCTCACCCGACTGCCGCTGATCGCCACGCCGACGCCTTTGCCAGAGCTGGAAAGGGCGATGCCGCCCGCCACCGAGATAAGCGTGGCCTTGTCGACCGCGATCACCGTCACGCCCGCCGCACGCGTCAGCGTCGAGTCGCTGATGCGGGCGTCGATGCTGTTCACGATCATGTTGATGCCGATCGATCCCGCCGTCGTGGAACTGCTGCCGGCCGGGCCCGACCCGCCTGCCGCGCCACCGATGACCACGCCGCCGATCTTCGACTGCTCGGTCGCCTCGACCCGAACCGCACCCGCCGAACGCAGGGTCGACGTTGCGATCGTGGCTGCGACGGTGTTGGTGATGACGTTGACGCCGATACCCACGCCAACGCCGCCGCCCGTTCCGGCGGCGAGGCCGCCGACGATCTGGTAGATGCCGGCCTGGTCATCAGCCGAGACCGTGATGTCGCCAGTCGACGTGCTTGTCGTCGTCAACTTATTGATGCCCGCGGTGACCGTGTTGTTGACGACATTGACGGCCACGGCACCGCTCACGGTAGTGCCGGCGTCGGCCGCCTGTTTCCCGGAACCGGCGATCGACGCCGTGATGCCAATAATCTGCGCCTTGGAAGCGGCATGGACGGTGATGCCACCGGTGTGGGTGAGGCTCGACACCGAGTCGATGGTTGCGGCCGTCGTGTTGCCCATCCCGGCAAACGCGAGTCCCACGCCCGTTGCCGATTCACCGCCGATGGAAACGCTGCCGCCGATCATCACGAAGTTGGTTTCGTCCGTCGCCTCCACCACGGTCTCGCCGACAATCTGCACCGGTCCGGAGATGTTTGCCAGCCGTGCGCTGGTCGTGTAGTCCGCCCAGACCATGCCGATCGAAACGGTCGTCGCTTTCCCGGACTTGCCGCTCGCCGCTCCGATGGATGCCGCCACGGAGATGACCCACCCGCCATGGTGGGCCTGGATCTCGAGACCCCGCGCCGTCAGTGACGTGACACCATCGACATACGCTTCTGTCGCTCCGGAGACGTAGTTGAAACTCACCGCTCCGCCCACCGCCGACGACTTGCCTTTGCCCGAGCCTTTGGCGATGGCGCCCGCGCCGGAGAGGGAGAACACGAATGTGTCGTTGTCGGACGTCACCTTGAGCGCGCCTGATGTCACGACGATCGGGCCGGTATTCCGAACGTACGCGCGGGCGTTGTCGATGAGCACGTTCACCGCGATCGATCCGGAAGAGGCCTCTGAATCCTTCGTCTGATCGGCAGGGGCGGCCACCGGCTCGGCCGCCTGTTTCGGTATCTTCTCTCCCTTGAGGTACGAGTAGGCTGCCCCTGCCTTTTCCTTGAACTTGTCCCACTTGCTCGGTTCATCGTCGTCGCCCGGTGCACTCGGGTTCGACGACGCATCTGCCTTTGCGGCCGCGATGGCGAAAGTCCCCACGAAGCCGTGGTTTGCCGCTGTGACGGCCACGCCGCCGCCGGAAGTCAGTGAGCCCCGCGTGCCCGTATCGGGATCAGCGGCGCGGTTGCCGATCACTGCCTCGGTGTCGCGGAGGATGACGTTCATGCCAACCGAAACGCCGCCGCCGGAAGCCTGCGTGCTCACGAGGGCGCCCGCGATCACGACTACATTCGCCGTGTCGTTGGCCCGCACGAGCACCGCACCGCCCCCCGCCGCGGCATCAGCGAGGGGGCGGTTGCCGACCGTGATGACGGCCCCGTTGTCGATCTGAGCCAGCGTGGTGTTCTTGACGACGGCGACGGAAGCCGTGAGCAAGAAGCTCTTGTCGGTGCTCTTCGGCTTCCCGGCCACCAAGCCCACAGACAGAAGCGACGTGTCGGCGTTCACCTGCAGGCTGTCGCCGTAGAGCGTCACCCCGTCCTCGATGCGCGCCACGGTCGAGTTTGTGTACCAATACACCCCCAGGTTACCGCCATAGGCATTGTGCAACGCGTCGGTGTCGGTCGTCGCCCTGACGTCCACTGTCTGCGATCCAGTGCGGAACGACGTGTTGTTCAGAACGCCGTTGGTGTCTTGATTAACCCGGGCGCCGGAGGCGATCGTCGCATTTGCATCCCGCTTCAGAACCAGCACCGCACCCGCGGCTGCAAGCATCTTCTTCTGGCCCACGGCCTTAGCGCTCACCTTCGTCGTGAACGGATTCTTCAAAACCGCCTCGGGGTCGGCGTCGAGGGCCTGCCTCGCATCCACCAAGCCGGTCTTGAACAGGTAAAGCTTGGCGTCGCCGTACTTGAAGGCCTCGGTGCCGAGGCGAACCCACTTGCTCGTGTCACTGGTGTCGCTGAAGTTTTGAGTGGCAAGATTGAGCGGCAGGCCGCTCTCCCCGACATATCCATAGAACCCGCCAACGGCGCCGCCGCTTGTGTGGCCGGGCTTGACCTCGACTGTGTCGCCGTAGGTCATCGTGGACAAGCCAGGCGAATCGGTCGTGAAGGTTGCCTGCGGCTTATCAAAGATGCTCTTGAGATGGTTCCACGTGGCGAACGGGTCGATCCGCCCGAGTGAGTCGGCCTGGACGACGGTCGCGTTCTTCGCGTCCACGTCGGCATCGCTTCCGATGGTTGCACGAGCGGTGTCGGTGTGGACGTCGACGCCGACGGCGATGGCGGCGCCCCAGTCGGCCTTCTTGGCCGTCTTCTGGGCGGCTTTCTGGTCCTCCGCTACGCTCTTCCTGTCTTCATTGATGGCGTTGAGCTTGTCGAGAAGGCCTTTCGTCGGAACCGGATCCTTCTGCGGGATCGCGGAACTGTCGGAGTTGATCGCCTTTGAACTTGCGCTGACACTGGGTCGCGAGTTGACCGTCGCAAGCACGGAAAGCGTGCCGTCCGCCTCGACATCGGCCCGCCCGTTCGTCACGTCGCCGTCGCCGATGCGGGCGGCGGCGTTGG
>CAJAYZ010000112.1 GCA_903949225.1 uncultured Planctomycetaceae bacterium | reverse complement strand
CCGACGAGCACCATCGGAGCGAGGATGAGGTTGAGGCGGAGCGTGTCGGGGGTGATCAATCCCAACTGCCAACTGAAGGGAAGCTTGAGGATGTTGAGAATGAGGAACAGCCAGGCGGCCGTGGCGATGAGCACGTTCTTCGGGAGTGCCACCGCCAGAAGGTAGAGCGCGACCACCGGCCCGGCAGCATTGGCGAGCATCGTCGTCACGCCGGCGAAGCCCCCCAGCAGCCAGGCGAACCACGTCGCGTGCGGAAAGTGTCCAAACCAGGCCGGCCGCCAGAGACGTGCCACCTGGAGGGCGGTGAGGCCGAGGATGATGCCCCCCACCACCGGCTTGAGCGCGCGTTCATCGAGGCGGTCGAGGAGGAGCCAGCCGAGGAAGATCCCGGCGATTGACGGCGGAAGCAGCCGGGCCACCATCCGCCACTGCACCCCCTTCCCGACGAAGATCACGGCGAAGATGTCGCCGAGGACGAGAAGCGGAAGGAGGATGCCGGTCGAGGCTCTAGCCCCGAACACTGCGGCGAAAATCACGATGTGGACCATTCCCAGGCCGGCCAGACCGCTCTTCGACATTCCCACGCCGCCAGCCGCGAAGGCCAGCAACGCAAGCGCAGCGGCGGAGAGCTCAGGAAGGAGGCTGGCGTCGGGCACGAGGGGAAGCCGGGAAGGAGAAGGGGAGCCGGGAAGGAGAAGGGGAGCCGGGAAGGAGAAGGGGAGCCGGGAGAGGGAAGGGGAGCCGGGAGAGGGAAGGGGAGCCGGGAGAGGGAGAGGGAGGGCGGAAGCCTGTGTCGGGTGACGTTACCACGCCCCACCCCGCCCCAAAGGTCCTACCGTCCTCACTGGATTTTGACCTGCCGCGAACTATTGTCGAACAATTCTCGTACATGATCCCCGAAGGAACCGGCTTGCCGGAGTTTCCCCGTGCCTGGTTTTCCCATGGACCGGCCCGCTCATCACCACGCCACTCGAAGTGGAGAGGTTGCGATGGATCGCGAGACGCTCGAGACCCTCTGCCAGACGTTTGCCGCCCGGCAGTCAATCAGCCCCCTGAACTCCTCTGCAACCGCCGCCGACCCAGTGCCGGAGATCCTCCGCAGCTTCCGGCTTGCCGAGATCTCCGCAGCGGAGATGGAGTCGCTGCTCGGTTTGGTCACCGATGACGAGGACAGCGAAGTCTCTACCCCGGATGCCGGCCTCCTCTTGGCTCGATTCGATGGTGGCCTCGACGAACCGCCGGTGCTCGTCGATGATTTCCCCGACTTCGACGAGATCATCGCCGCAGGGATCGTCGATGACGATGACGACGACGAGTCGTCGCTCCACGGTGAAGGCGTCGTCGAAATCCGGGTCTCGTCCGCCCGGCCTGGCGCCGAAGTGAGCCGCTCGAGCGGCCCCGGCGGGTGACGTGGCGATCGGAGGCGGCGTGAGCGACCAACCGGCCAAACTTCTCGAACGGTCGGGGGTCGTGGCGATCGCCAAGCCTTCGGGGCTTGCCACGCAGGCGCCTCCCGGTCTCCCTTCGGTCGAGGCGTGGCTCCGGGGACTGCTCCCGGCCGGCGCCTATCTTGGCGTCCCCCACCGGCTCGACCGGGCAGTGTCGGGCGTCCTCCTCATGGCGACGACGCCCCGCGCCGCCCGCCAACTGTCGAGGCAGTTCCAGCGTCGCCAGATCACGAAGACGTACGTCGCGATTCTTGCCGCCGGAGCCGTCACGAAGCCCGTGGCTGGAGAGACTATCGAATGGCGTGACCGGATCGCCAAGTGCCCCGATGTCGCCCAAGCCCGCGTCGTCGGTGCCGACGATCCAACGGGGAGGGAGGCGGTTACCATCGCCCGAACGCTCGGCGAGGTGGCGCCAGGCCGGTGGCTCGTCGAACTTGCTCCCGTCACCGGACGGATGCACCAGTTGCGGGTCCAGGCCGCTGCCCGCGGAATGCCGGTCGTCGGTGACACGCTCTATGGTGGCCCAGCACTCTCTTGTGGCCCGCCGCTCAAGGGTGGCCCGGCGTTCGAGCCCATCGGCCCGGCCGACACTCGCCAGCAGCCGATCGCCCTCCATGCTCTCGCCATCCGCTTTCGCGATCCCGACGCGGACGAAGAGGTTGCCGTCACCGCAGCGCTTCCTCCGCTTTGGCCCGCAGCTGCCGCCGCGCTCCTGCCGGCCGGGTGATCGACCGTGGGGCCGGCGAGCGCTTCAGCGGCGGGCCAGGCTGCCGAGGTGATGGAGCCACTGCTCGATCCAGGGGGGCGACCAGGGGTTCCAGGTGGGGTAGGCCACCGACACCACTGACAGGCCGAGAAGGATCAGGGCCAGCAGTCGACCGGCCCGATGGCGCGACAGGGCGTCGGCCGCCGGCACCGTGGCCACCACCCACAGGGGGGCGAGCCAGAACACCCAGCGGAAGCCACTCGAGACGCCGCCATAGTTGCGGTCGATCTGGGAACGGGTGAGGTAGAAGAGGATCACGACGAGAGAAACCAGGAGGATGGCCAGGGCGAGGTGGGCCTGGCCCGAGGGAACGTGCCGGCGGCGGGCCGCGATCATGATCACGAGCCCCCAGGGGACGAGAAGCCAGGCGGGGGTGAGGGAGAAGATCCCATGGTGCCCGACGAGCGCGTGCCAGGCGTAGACGACCGCCGAAGGCTCCCCCCGGTCGACCCCCTTCGGATCGCGCCAGTAGCTCGTCAGTTGCTTGCCGTTGGAGAGGGCGAGGGAATAGTCGTACCAGTTGTCGGGATTGGCCGAGGAGGTCCCGGCGACCGGGGGCAGGACATCGGCCGGCGAGGTTGCCACCGCGGCCGCGACGTGGCGGTGGGCGTAGGGGGGGAAAACCGAGCCGTGGGCTAGCCAGTTCGTCCCCAGGGCCACTCCAGCAACGAGGATCGCTGCCGGCGCGGCCGCGGCGAGCGTCCGCCGCGGATCGACGAAGAGGAGCATGCCGAGGAGGGCAGCGCACCAGGCGAGGGCGGGGAGCTCGAAGGCGGCGGTGAGGGCGGCGAGCCCACCGGCGGCGGCGAAGGCGGCGGGGGAGCCGCCGTGGCCGATGATCCGCAACAGCCACCAACCGCTCCACGCCGCAGCGGCCGCGGCCGAGAGGTGATTGGTGAGCGACACCGCAAAGGTCGAGAGGAGCGTGCCAAAGGAGATCAGCGCCAGGCCCCAAAAGCGTCCCCAGTCGGTGCCACCGACCTCCTCGATCATCCGGTCGCTGGCCATCAAGAGGAGGGCAAACGGGACCAGACAGCAGGCAACCAGAAGCATCCTGGCCATCTCGAACGGATGGCTGCCGAGCGTCCACCCGGTGATTTCGTGGAGGAGCCAGTACGGGGCGGCGCAGAGGATCGCGAGGAGCGGCGGCTTGCTCGAGTAGAGGCGGATCCGGCCGGTCGCATCCGCGTGCGCCACCGCGTCGATGGTGTCCCAGCCCGGCTCGACGACGATCTCGTCGATGGCGAACGTGCCCCGCTCCACGAGCGCCCGGACGGCGAGCCAACGGCTGCGATCATTGGCCGAGAGGAAGGGACGCTGGAGGCGCCGCCCTCGCTCAATCGTGTCGGCGATCACCTCGGCATCGACCGCCGGCCCCCCGGCAGCCTCGGCGTCGCGGGCCTTGGCCACTGCCTCTGCCACCAGACGCTTCTCCAGCGCGATCTTGTCGACGCTCGTCACGGCCCCGATCCGGCCGAGGAGGCCGCCGAGCGCCACCGCAGCGAGGATCATCGACACCTGCCGCCGTCGACGTGCCTGGGCCGATGGCAGGATCGCACCGGCCACCGCGAGCCTGCGGCGGCGGATGTCGCCGGCGATCCGGGCGAGGTCGATCAGGCCGGTGAAGAACCGGGCGAATCCGTACTTCGAGCGCCCCAGCGTCCGCGGTCGGTGGTGAACCGCCTTCTCAACGACCCGGTGGCCCTCCGCGGCGGCGAGCACGGTGATGAAGCGGTGCATGTCGTCGCCGAGCTGAAGCGACCGGGCGGCCGGGGCCCGAAACACCTTCAAGCCACAGTTGTGATCGTGGAGCCACAGTCCACTGACCCAGCCGACGAGGAGGTTGAAGATCCGTGAGGGGAGCGTCTTGTGCCAGGGGTCGAGGCGCGGGGTCTTCCAGCCGTTGACCACGTCGGCGCCGGCCCGGCCGGTGGTGGGGTCGGCGAGAAGGGCGAGCATGGCGGGAATCTCCGCCGGATCGTCCTGGCCGTCGCCGTCGAGCATCACGATCCGCGGCGCCCTGCAGCGCGCAAAGCCATCCATGAGGGCCGCTGACTTCCCGGCGCCCTGGCCCCGATGCACTCCCTCCACGCGTCGGTCAGCCGTCGCGGCGGTGCTGATCTCCTCCCAGGTCGAATCGCTCGACCCGTCGTCGATGACGAACAGTTCCCAGGCGAGCCCGGCGGCATCGAGGACACCCCGGATCTCGGCGATGAGTGGGCCGATGTTCCCCGCCTCGTTCCGCACAGGGACGACGAGCGAGACGTCCGGCGGCGTGGCAGCGGCGGCGTTCATGCATTCGGACCAGACGGTGGCCACCCTCCGAGGGGGCAGGGAGGGAGTGACTGGACGCATGGGGCGCCCGAGCGACAGCGGCCCGAGGGGGGCCGGGCAAGCCGCCAAGAGGGGACAAGAATACCCCGCGCGGGTCCTATCCGCCATGCCGGAACGCCGCTGGCCGCCATCCGGGGCGTGGATGCCTTTCTCCGCGGAGCGGTACAATCAGCCGTGCGCCCTCGCATCTCCCCACGGAACCGTGGCCCCCGCCGCGGCCTGGAATGCTCCTCGACAGCCTGATCCCTTCCGACACCCCGCCGAAACGGGTGGCGCGAATCGTCTCGTTCGGTGTCATCCTCGCGCTCGTCGCCATCTTCGGCCTCCTTTCCCTGCGGGTGATGTCGAGCTTCATGCTGCCGTTGCTCCTGGCGGCGATGCTCGTCGTGATCTTCGGCCCGCTCCATCGCTGGCTGCGCGATCGGATCATCGTTCCCGACAAGGGGCCGGAGTGGATTCCCGCCCTCCTCACGACGCTGTTCGTGCTCCTCATCGTCCTCGTGCCGCTGTTTCTCCTCTGCGCCCGTGCCGGGGGAGATGCCATACGGATGCTCCGGGCGGAGAACGGATTGAAGCTCGAGCCGGCCGTGCTCGGCGAACTCGTCGAGCGGATCAACGACACCACAGGGATGCACCTCACTGCCGATTCGGTCAACGGCGAACTGCGGCGGATCGCCGAGGAGTGGATCGGACCGGTGGCGGCGCGGACCCCGGTCGTGATTGCCAAGGGAATCATCGGTTTGGTCGTGATGACGGTGGCGCTCTTCTATTTCCTCGCCGATGGCCGGCGGATGCTCGCTGCGGTCACGCGCTTGATCCCCCTCGATCCCCGCTACCAGTGGCAACTCCTCCAGGAGTTCGAGGAGGTGAGCCGGGCGGTGGTCAGTTCGACGCTCCTGGCGGCGATCGTCCAGGCGGTGCTGGCGGGATTTGGCTTCTGGGTGGCGGGGCTCGGCAACGTCTTCCTCCTCACGCTCCTCACCTTCTTCGGGGCGCTGGTGCCCTTCGTCGGTGCTGCCGCCGTGTGGGGCTCCGCCAGCCTCTACCTGCTGTTCTTCGCCAAAAACACCTTCGTCGCTGCCGGTCTGGCCGTGTGGGGCATGGGGGTGGTCTCCACTGTCGACAACATCATCAAGCCGATCGTTCTCCACGGGCAGTCGAAGCTCCATCCGCTTCTGGCCCTCCTCAGCGTCCTCGGCGGCGTCGGGGCCCTCGGTCCGATCGGGATTTTCGTCGGCCCGATCGCCGTGGCCTTCCTCCAGGCGGCCCTGACGATGCTGCAGACCGAACTCGACAGCCTCGATGTCGGGAATCCGGCTCGGGATTCCGCCGCCGGACAGGGCGATTCCGGGGCAGTTGCACAAACCGCCGTCGAGAGGTTGAAATCCTCCTGACGCAGAGCCTGTTCACCGGAGACGTATTCGCATGCTGCTGGAAACCCTTGTCCTCCTCGCCGGCCTGCTCGCCATGGGGATCGAAGCCGCCTACGTGCCCGACCCAGGGGGGGGCGGGGATTACCTCGTCCGCGTCGAACCGGATCTGATCCGCAACGGCAACGTCGCCGGCCCGCTGACCAGCGATGTCCCGGCCGATGCCCGCGATGTTCGCAGGGTGAAGATCTTCGTCTCCGACACCTGGCCGGCCGGCGTCGACCGCCTCGTCTCCGAAGCGGCCAAGCGTCCGCGGACCACGCAGGCCACCTCGCTTCCCCTCGCCGCGTCGCGGCTCGGTGGGATTGCCTCCGGGGGGGAGACTGCCGCGGCGGTCACGGCTCGCCCCTGGCCGCTCCTCATCGGCAGCCTCCTGACGCTCTTCCTCTCGCTCGGGGCCAATGCCTACCTCGGCCTTCTCCTGGCGAGCATGCGGCAGCGGTACCTCAGGGATGTTCAACAGGGCGTGGCCGTGAGGTAGGCGTCCTTGGGGAGGGCTGCCAGCGCGGGTTTGTCTTCCTTCAAAGGCTGTTCATGCTGCCGTTCGCGCTGGCGATTTTCACCGGGGCCTTTCTCCTCTTCCTCGGTCAGCCGCTGGTGGGCAAATACATCCTCCCCTGGTACGGCGGCGGGCCCGGTGTCTGGACCACCTGCCTCCTGTTCTTCCAGGGGGTGTTGCTGGCGGGCTATGCCTACGCCCACGGGCTCACCACGTGGCTGTCGCCGCGCCGGCAGGTGATGGTCCATGTCGTCGGGCTCGTGCTGGCGCTTTGCTTTCTGCCGATCTCGCCGGGAGACCAGTGGCGCCCGAGCGCCGGTGACGATCCGGTCCGCTCGATCCTCCTTCTTCTCACGGCCACGATCGGGCTGCCGTTCATCGTCCTCTCGGCCACCGGCCCGCTCCTTCAGAGGTGGTTCAGCCTCGTTCACCCGGGCCTCT
Organism: uncultured Planctomycetaceae bacterium; assembly: GCA_903949225.1. Taxonomy (GTDB): domain Bacteria; phylum Planctomycetota; class Planctomycetia; order Pirellulales; family UBA1268; genus QWOP01. The sequence goes on along the minus strand of CAJAYZ010000112.1, from coordinate 13,112 downwards.
CGCCCTACCGCCTCTATGCCCTCTCGAATGCGGGTTCGCTCCTCGCCTTGCTTGCCTATCCGGCGGTGGTCGAGCCACGGCTGACGCGGGCGGCCCAGGCTGGAGCCTGGTCGATCGGATTGGCCTGCTTCGCCACCGCCTGCATGGCCTGCGCCGTGCGCGTCTGGAGGGCCGATGGGCGTCTGGCCGGTGGAAAAGAACGTGGCAACGGCAGCGTGGAAACAGACGAGGAAGCCGGTGATGGCATCTTCTGGGTGGCGCTTCCGGCGATCGCGTCGGTGTTGCTCGTGTCGACGACGACGAGGCTGTGCCAAGACGTGGCGGCGATGCCCCTGTTGTGGGTGTTGCCGCTGGGGATCTACCTGGTGACGTTCATCGTCTCCTTCGATCATGCCGCCTGGTATGCCCGGGGGGCGTTCACGGCACTTTCCGCCCTCGGCGTCGTGCTCACCTGGCAGCTCCTTGAAGCGGGCAACTCCGCCCCGCTCAAGCTCCAGCTGATCGGGCATCTGGGGACGCTGTTTGCGGCCTGCATGGTCTGCCACGGCGAGCTTTACCGGCTCAGGCCCCCGCCGCGCCATCTCACCGGATATTTTCTCGCCATCGCCGCCGGGGGGGCTCTTGGCGGGTTGGCCGTGGCGGTGGTGGCGCCGAGCTTGTTCAACGACGACTACGAGCTCCCCATGGGGCTGTGGATGCTCCTGGTGGCGCTCGGCGCCCTGTCGTTCCGACACCGGAGTCGGGCCATCCCGCTGGCCGCGGCCCTGGGGACGCTCATCGGGGTGGCGGCCGTGCCCGTGCTGCGCAGCCTCTGCAACCACGGTGGCTCGGTCGCGGCCGAGGCGGCCCGGTTCCTCCCCACCGCGGCGCCGTGGGTGGCCGGCTTCGCGATTCTCTTCGTGGCCTGCCTGTGCGATCCGTGGCGACGATCCCTTTCGCCACCGTGGCGACCGGCGGCGGGAGGATTCCTCATGCTCCTTGCAGGCGCTGCTGGCACGGCCTTCCTGCTGCTCGTCCAAGATCCCGCCGATCGCGCGATCGTCCGCAGTCGCAACTTCTACGGCACGCTCGAAGTGATCGAGCCCCCCGAGACAGAATCCCGCGAACGACATCGGCTCCTCGTCCACGGGGCGACGACCCACGGCCTCCAGCTCACCGACCCGGCGCGGACACGGATCCCGACAACCTACTACGCCACGACCAGCGGGGTGGGGCGTGCCGTGGCGAGCCTTGGCGCGGGGGACGGGTGGCTCGAGCCACACTCCATCGGCCTGGTGGGGCTCGGTGTGGGGACGCTTGCGACGTACGCCCGAGAGGGGGATTCGCTCCGCATCTACGAGATCAACCCGGCCATCCGCGACCTCGCCAGGGATCGCTTCAGCTATCTCGACGAATGCCCGGCGACGGTGGAGGTGGTGATGGGGGACGCGCGGCTCTCAATGGAGCGGGAGCTCACGGCTGGCATCCCGCAGGCCTTCGATCTCCTCGCCCTCGATGCCTTCTCGAGCGACGCGATCCCGGTCCACCTCCTTACCCGCGAGGCCTTCGAGATCTATCTCGGGCATCTGGCGCCGGAAGGGATCCTCGCCATCCACATCTCCAACCGGTATCTCGATCTCGCCCCGGTCGTGGAGCGCCTCGCCGATCATTTCCAGCTCGAGGTCGTCTCGGTGAACGATTCCGGGGGGGATGAGTGGTGGATTTACAGCTCGACTTGGATGCTGCTTTCGCGCTATCGCTCCGCCCTCGAACGGGAGGAGATTGCCGAAGCCTCCGATCCTTGCGGGAAGGGATTGGGGTGCGAACTGTGGACCGATGACTTCGCAAGCGTCTGGTCGATCCTGATGCCGTGACGAGCCCGCGATGGGGAGCGATCAGGCTCCCCGACCGCGCGACCGCTTGCCCCGCGGAGCCGGCTTCGGGGATGCCGCCGGCTTCGTCTGCCGCCGCTGTCGGCCGCCGTCGGCCTCGTCGACATCGTGGTCATCGGCTGTGTCCAAGTCCTCGTTCGCGTGGAACTGCTGGATCATCCCAGCGACCATCTCCATGTGGGGATGGCTCGTCCGCCCGTGGCCGACGCGCGGTACCGGCGTGGTTCCGACCGAGGTGGGGAGCGAGGCAGCGGCGGGGCCCGTCGCGGAAGGGGCCGTGACATACCCGACGTAGCCGAGCCCGGCGAGATGACCGGAGTGGATCACCGTGTGGGACGGCGCGCGGTGGCTGCCGTGGAAGGGATATCCCAGGCCGCCCTGCGAGTGCCGCGGCATGGCCATGGCGGCTCGAGGGGGAGCGGGCAGCGGGGGAGGTGACGACGGGGGAGGGGGCGACGCCACCGGCACGGCTGCTGCTGGATGGTGTGACACAACCGCTGCCGGGGCGAGATGTTCGATGACGACCCGCGTCCGCGGAGCGGGGGCGACCGGCGGTGGCGGGGGAACAACAGGCTGCGGCCGGCTGACCTCGACGCGGACCGTCTCCGGCTCCGCAGCCTTGATCGGCGCCGCGGCGACCGGCGGCGGCGGGAGGCTCGCCCCGGAGAGCGAACGGACCGACGCGCCGACGTCGCGGAAGATGCTTGCCACGTGGGCATGGCACGTGAGCACGAGCATCTGACGCTCGCGGGGCTGATCAGCGACAAACTCCATCAGCACTTCGGCCGCGGCCCGGGCCCGGCTGTCGTCGAAGTTCACCAGCGCGTCGTCGATGACGATGGGGAGATGAACTCCGTGCCGCTCCAGATCGCGGACGAGCGCCAGGCGGAGGGCGAGGAACACCTGCTCGCGCGTCCCGCGGCTGAGGCGGTCGGGATTCCAGGAGAGATCGTGGGTGTCGTGGACCTCGAGCCGGGCTTCGTGGATCGAGGTCGTGATCCGGGTGTAATGCCCCTCGGTCAGTCGCACCAGCCAGCGCGAGGCCTCGCGGAGCACCGCCGGCTGATGATCGCGGGCGAAGGCGGCGCGCGTCGATTCGAGCATGTCCCGCGCCGTCTCCAGCGTCCGGCGGCGGTGGAGCTGCCGCTCGAGATCATGCTCGAGGGTCGCGATCTCCAGTTGCAGGCCCTCGGTGGAGTGATCTTTCGCCGCCGCCTCGACACGACCGGCAGCGGCCTTCCGCGCCTCCCGCGCCCGGTCGAGCGCTTCGCGCGTGGCGACGGTGGCGAGGTGGGCCTCGGCGATCCGCTGGTCGAGCGTCACCTGCTTCGCCCCGGTCATCCACTGCTCAAGCTCGGGCAGGTCGGCGAGCCTGCGGCGGGCGTCGATCCAGGCCCGCTCGGCGCCCTGGGCTTCGAGCCGCGCCTCCTCGACGAGGGGGCGACGATCGACGAGCGCCAGAAACTCCTTCTCTGTCTCGACGTTCCAGCGGGCGATGATCTCGCGCACCCTGCGCTCGGCGAGCTTCACCCGCGCCAGCGCCTCGCGGTGACGGCGGCGGGCGCGGACGAGACGGGCGGTCATCTTGCCACGAAGGCGGTGGAAGGACGTCTCGCGATGGAGCCGCTCACGGAGTTGCTGGAGCTGGTCGAGCGGCGTCCCCTCGGGGGCCATGTCGCACTCGATGAGGAGCTCCTCGACCTGATGCCCCATCGCCGCAAACTCCTCGCGGCGGAGCCGGGCCTCTTCCGAGGTGCGCTGACGCTCCTCGTCGAGGGCCAACAGCGCGGTCTGGTGCCTGGAGAGTTGGCGGATGTCGTTGGGGGAGAGGGTGGCCGGGAGGGCACGCGACTCGAGCGCCTTTCGCCAGCCGCTCCGGGCGGCCGCGCGACGCTGGAGCGCCCGGGCAAGATCCTGCTCGGCAGCTTCGAGCCGATCGGCGAGGAGATGGAGCGAGCCCTCGCGCGAGGCCAGGGCCTCGAGCCGTTCGATTTCGTTCTGGGCCGCGACGAGCCGGCGGTCGATCGTCGGGGAGTGTTCCCCCGGCCAGCGTTCCACAGATCCGCGGAGGGCTTCGAGTTTCTTGTCGAGAAGTCCGCACTGCGCCGCGGAGTCGTCGCGCTGCTTCCGCACCATCGTCACCTGCTGGCGGGCCGACTCGAGGCGATCGCTGGCGGCCCGGTCGAGCGACCAGGTCACCACCGACGCCAGCCCCGTGCCCACAAGCCCCAGCGCCGCCATGGCCCAGGCGAGCGACCCGGTGACGGCGGCTGGCAGAAAGAGCCCCGAGAGGATCATCGCTGCCCCGGTGACGAACATCGCGCCCAGCCCGAGGAGCCATTCGAACGGGATCAACTGCCCGCGGAGATGGAGGGCCACGTCGCGATCGAGGGCGGCGAGTGATTTTTCCAGTTCCACCACCTGCTCGCCGGAGGCGATCCGGTTGCGGAGGAGCGCGGCGCGCCCGGCGGCTTCTTCGATCGCGGCGGCGATCGACAGGCCGGCGGCCTGCGTCGCGGGAGACTTGAGGGAGCCACGCGTCGACTCGACCGCAGCCCGCGCGTCGGCCACGCCCTGCTTGGCAGCCTTGAGACCGCGCGCTGCGGCGGCGGCTTCGCGGGCCCGCCCGCGCAGGCTGCCGAACGATCGCGAGAATCCTGTCGGGAGCTGCATCTCCGAGAGCGTGTCGGGGGAGGTGCCGGGCTTTGCCTCGGCCACGAGCAGCCGGACGAGCCCGGCTGCCCCGAGCTGCTCGCCAAACCGGCGGGCCGCCTGTCGCGCCGTGGCGGCGGCCCGGGCCGACTCGGCCGCGAGGCGTTCGAGGCGGGGCTGCTCCTCGATCAGGGCCGCGACCGCGGCGCGCTTCTTCCAGATCGTCTCGTCGGCGGCGTGCGACTTGATCTCCCGGGCGATCCTTCCTCGGATTCGCTTCCGCTTTGCCGCCGACCGGGCCAGGCCGTCACGCCGCTTCGTGGCCAACTGCCAGGCGTCGAGGTCGGGGTGGATCAGCGGCGTGGCTTCGAGCTGGGTGAGATGATCGGTGGAGCGGCGCCACTGGCGGAAGAGCGGCTCGAGCGGGACGACCGCGCGGATCGTCTCCTCGGCGAGTTTGGCCTGGTGATGGGAGGCCTCGCAGGCGGTGATCTCGGCGTCGATCCGCGAAAGCTCGCTCCCCAGGGCGCCGGCGGCAACGGCCGGTGCCCCCATGCTTGCCAGTCGCCCCAGTGCAGCGCTTCTGCGCTGGCGGAGCGACTCGATCGGCGACACCTCGGGATCGGAGGAATCGAGCCGCTCGATGGCCACCCGGAGACTGTCGAGAACCCGCGTCACGCGGCCCCGATCGAGGCCGCTGGCGAGCTCGTAGAGCCGGCTTCCGCAGCCCTCGGCCTCGAGGGTGTGGAGCTCCTGGAGCTCGTCGAGGCCGAAGGCCATGACGGCCGTGAAGGTGCGCTCGTCGATATCCCCCATGTAATCCTGGAGGAAGAGCGTCGTTGCGGTGCCGCCATCGGTGGATGAGACGGTGAGGTGATCGGCAACCGGAAGATCCTTCTCGGCGGTGTAATCCTGCCGCGAGAGCCGCTCGAGGTGGGGGCCCTCGTGGCGGCGTTCGACGAGAATCCGGCGGGCATCGAGCCCGGCCCGCGCCTGGAGGCGGCCGCCGCACGGGAGGTGCGGATCGAGGATGCCGCGGCGGAAGAGATGGCCGAATCCGAACAGCACGCCGCGGACGAACTCGAGCAACGACGTTTTGCCGGTCTCGTTCGTGCCGTGGAGGACCTCCACGCCTGCGCCGAGCCCTTCGACGGTGACGCCCTCGAGGGCGCCGAAGCGATCGATGTGGATCCGCTCGATGATCATACGGCTGCTCCTCCGGTGGCCGGTGCCCGTGGCGCCGGCCACCCCCCTGGTCGATCGGTCAGGTCGATTCCATCAATTCCAGCGCCACCCAAGCCGCTTCACGTGGCCCCGAGGCCCCCGCATGCTTCTCCCCGTCGAGCACCTTCTCGGCGAGGAGCGAGGCAAACGAGGCCGTGGTGCCGGAGGCGCTCGACGAGGCATTTCGCAGCAGTGCCACGAGCGGTTCGTTGCGGTCGGCCTCGAGCTCCTGGCACCAGACGCGGAACGACCGCGGGTCGAAGAGCTCGCGGAGCCGGCTCATCGTCTCAGCCGAGATCTCCGAGACATGGATCCGTCGAGCGAGGCTCCCACCGCAGTCGATGGCGATGCGGACGACATGGAGCGGGCCGGTCGGGTCGGGGGTCATCGCTTCGAGTGCCCCCCAGATCGTCGTGGCGAGTTCCTCGTCGTTGCCGGCGAGGGATTGCAGCGCCAGCGTCCGCCAGGTGATCCGGTGCGTCGGCACCTCCCGCCACGCGGGACGATGGTCAGCCACGGCCGAAAGGCTGAGCGCGGCCTGCGAACCGATGGGGCCCGATGCCAGCGACGGTGCGGCGAGCGGATGGAGCGGCGCTGGGAGCCCCGGCGTGACGGGCCCGAGGGTGGTTAGCGTCACCGCGCCGCAGGCGCCGGCTGCCGCTTCGCTGGCGAGGCGTGCCTGGAGGGCGGGGAGGGGATGAACGCCCGCCGGCACCGCCTGGACGCGGCGCGATCCCCACACGAAGAACGTCCCCGACGCCGGCCCGGCGCCGGTGGCCAGCGGCGCATGGAGGCCGTGGAGGGGAGCGGCCCCCTCGGCGTGGATCGAGCTCCAGGCATCATCCCAACCGACGACGATCCGTCGCTGCGCCGGGAGGAGCGAGGAATGGGCCGACGCGAACGACGGGACGAGTTGCCCGACGCCCGTCGTGGCCACCACCGGGCCCCGCGCCGAACAGATCTCCACCGACAGCCCGCGGATGTCGAGCCGCTGCGGCGCTGCCGGCGTTACGAACGAAAGCCCGGTTGGCTCGGCGAGTGCCCGGGCGATGTTGGCGCAGTCGGTGGCATCGTCGGCCACCCACACCGTCAGGCATCCCTCGGCGGTGAGGGCCGTGATCATGGCACGGAGCCTGGCCGCCTGCGCGGGACTCGCGCGGAGCGGATCGAGCGTCGAGCCGAACAGCACCAGCGCCGCCGCCCGGGCCTGACGGGCGGTGGTCACCGCCACCTCAAAAGCCTCCCAGGGGGCCGCGGCGAAGGTGTCGACAACATCGGCCGGAGCGCTGGCCGGAACCGGCATCGGGCGGTCGAGCGCCGCATCGAAGGCGAAGACGATGTCTGCCACGGCGAGGTCCTCCAGTGACCTGATCCGTCCCTCATGTTCCACACCTCCCACACGGGAGGCGTCGAACGTCACCGTTCCGAGTTTCTACGGCGTGTCCCAACGGACAAAGTGCCGCGGCGGAGCCGATCCGTGGCTCGTGAAAAGTGGGGAAGATGGGGGCAATGTAACGCGTGGGCCCTGATCGCTCCAGCGGAAAAAACACCGCGGAGGCCCGCCCGTTGTCTCTCAGGTCGAGAGCACCGGCGGCGAGCTGGCAAATCGGGCGGCAAGCCTGGCCCCCCAGGCGGTGTCGTCAGCGGTCGGGCCAATGGCGGCGATGACCCGGCTCCGCAGCAGCACCCCCTTCTCGACGCCGGTGGAGAACAGCCAGCAGCCAACGCGGGCCCGCCCGTGCTCGACGGCGACGGTCACGGTCTGGTCATCGTTGGGATGGAGCATGATGAGGATGCTGGTGCCATCCCCACGGCGGAGAAGCACGAGACCATGGTCGGTGGGGGTTCCGGGGAGAAAGGACGAGCGTATGTCAGATCGCCACGCTGCCGAGAGGAGTTCGGCGGCCGCGACCTCGGAGGTCACCGCCAGCGTGGCATCGGCGTGAAGCAGACGTGTGGTGGCCGAGGCGACGAGCTCCCAGGAGACCACGCCGTCGTCGGCGCCATGAGAGCGCCACAGCCCGGTGGCGCGGAGGCCGCGATCGTCTCCCGGCTCCCAGACCGCCGTGACGTCGTTGCCGCGCACCCACGTATCGAGTGGCGGCCGCCCGACACCGACATCGAAACCGAGCAGCCGATCACCCGCTGGAGTGACAAGCCCTGCGGCAGGGACGGAGAGATCGAGGACGACGCCCCGATCCCGATCCTCGGCCCTGCCGCCGGCGAGCGCCCAGACGCTGTCAACGCGGCCGCGGAGGGCCTTCACCTGACTGGCCTGGGACGATTGACTGGCGTGAGACGATGCGGACCGTGATCTCGACATGGGGCAATCCTCGCCAGACACAGAAGCCGGAACGGATGCCGGCGGAGGGGCATTGTAGCTGTCGCGGGGAAAAGCCCTCCACCACTTCCGGCGACGAGAGCCGGCCCCGCGGTGATCCTCTGGCAGGCTGGAGAGAACGTGCCCCGCCGGCGTCTGGTAGTTTGGTGGTCGCAGGGGCCCTGACGGTCAGGAAGCCGTCTCTTTTGTGCCCCGTCAGTCCCGGAGCCCGCAACCATGCCCGACCCGCTTGCCATCTGCGAAGCCGCCGCCCGTGCCGGAGGGAGCGTGCTCCAGGATTGGGTGGGGCGGTTTGCGGTGTCGTCGAAGGGGCCGCGTGACTTCGTCACCGAGGCCGACGTCGCGGCGCAGGCCGAGGTCCAGCGAATCGTGCTCGGGGCGTTCCCCGATCACGGGTTCGTCGGGGAGGAGTCGGCGCCGGGGGGCGCGGCCGGAGGGGCCGGCGAGTACCGCTGGATCGTCGATCCGCTCGACGGCACGACGAATTACGTCAAGGGGATCCCCGCGTACTGCACCTCGGTGGCCCTCGCCCGCGGCGACGAGCTCGTCGTCGGCGCGATCTATGATCCCGTCCGCGACGAATGCTTCACCGCGCGGGCCGGAGGAGGGGCATGGCTCAACGGACGGAGCATCGTCGCCGCGCCGACGGCCACGCTCTCCGAGGCTGTCGTGGCGGTGAGTTTTCCGGCTCAGGTCGACGGCAACTCCCCGGCCGTCCAGGATTTTCTCGCCGTCGTTCCCCACGCGCTGGCGATCCGTCGGAGCGGTTCATCGGCGATCAATCTCGCCTATGTCGCCTGCGGACGCTTCGACGCTTTCTGGGTAAGGAGCATCAAGTCATGGGACGTCGCCGCCGGGCTCCTCCTGGTTCGGGAGGCCGGAGGGTGTGTCGGGCCGTTCGCCGCCGGGCCGGATCTCGTCCTCGACACCCCCGCGTTCATCACAGCTGCGAGCGCCCGGCTCCTCGACGAGCTCCAACGCATCCTTCCCCCGTGGCTCGTTTGACGGCCAGGCGTCGCGGTGCATCGGGATGCCGCCGGCGCCGGTCGTGCCGGTGGAGCGTGTCGTGACGGTCGGATGGCCCCGGCAGACGGGGCTCCTTCCCACCCGATTGGTGTGCGTCGCGGGCCCCGGGAAGCTAGTGTCGAAGGGAAGGCCGGGACGACGTCCGACCGAGCTGTGTCCAGACAACGCTGTGTCCAGACAATCCCAGGGGTGGAGATGCCAAAGCGGAAGCGATCGACCACCGCGCCCCCCCACACCCGCCCGGGGATCGGCCAGGCGCTCCGGATGGGGATCGTCGTTGTGGCGTTCGCCATCGGGCTGGGAACGATCGCTTTGGCACGGCCACAGGGAGAGCCGCCGGCAGGGAAGGCCGCTGCTGCCCCCGCCGAGCCTGCCGGGAGTCTGCGCCCCGCTGGCAGCGTGCCCGCCGGAGGTTCGCCGCGCGGCGAGGCGGTTGGCGATGCTGCGGTGGCCCGCCCCGACGGCGGCCAAGAACCGCGCCCCGTCGAACAGCCCCCCGAGATCTTCTATCTCCCGGACGACGGTGGCCGGCTCGTGCCGGTGCCCGGATTCCAATACCGCGACTTTCTCGAACTCCTCGGACAGCGCGAGCGGCTGCCCGGGGTGCCGCGACCGCCCGGCCTGGTCATCGAACGCCTCGTCGCTGAGGTCCGCCCAGGGGTGGGGGGCGACGCCGACACCTGCCGCGTCGAGCTCACGCTCGAGGTCCGCCAGACCCGGGATGGTTGGGTCGATGTGCCACTGCGCCTCACGGGGCTGATCCTCACGGCCGACCCGCGGGTCGAGGGGCCGGGGCGATTCATCCTCGAAGGGCCGCGTCCAGAGCGTGAGGCCATGGCCAGCGGCTACCGTGGATGGGTGTCGGGGAGTCGTGACGATCGGCACACGGTGATCCTCAGCGGGATGGTGGCGCTCGAAACGCTTGCCGATCGCGAGACCTTCGTCCTCGATCTGCCGGTAGCGACGACGTCGCGGTGCGTGATCCTGACCACGAGATCGGAGCCGGTCGTGACCGTCCAGCCCGTCGGCCTCCCCCCACGCGTGGAGCCTGATGGGGCGGAGGGGAGCCGGGTCATCTGCGACGGGGTCGGTGGAGAGACCAGATTCCGGATCGCTGGCCGGGGGGCTGCGGCGGCCCGCGCCGGTGTCCTGCCACAGGTGACGGTGGAGAGCCTCGTGCGGATCGATGGCCGCGTCGCCGTCATCGACGCGACGGTGCGGATCGACGGCCTACCGGCTGATCAAGGGACGGTGCGGTTGACGCTGCCGCCACGCTGCACGCTCGTCCGCGTCCGCGAGCCAGCGTCGCTGATCCGTGCCGACGGCGAGGCTTTCGAGGGGGGAGACGGGGCGCGGGTCATCGAGGTGCAGATGGCGCGGAATCCGGATGGCGTGACGCTGGTGGAGCTCGAGTGCGAGCGTCCCGTCGATCCCACCGGTCGCGTTCCCTTCGATCCCCTCGGCTTCGCGGTGGAGGATGTCCCCGGCTGGCGGCAGCGGGGGCGAACGGCGCTGGTGGTCGCCGGGGAGTGGCAGCTCGACTGGGACGATCCCGGCGCCAACCGACGTGTCGACCCCGCCCCGGCCGCGCGGCAGCCCGGTTTCGTGGCCGCCTTCGCCCATGACGCCCAACCGGCGACCCTGTCGATGCGGGTCAGGCCGCGGAGCAGTCGGGTCGTCGTCGAGCCCGAGTACCGCTACACGATCGGGGAGACGCGCGTGGTGCTGGAAGCCAAGTTCCGGGTCTCCGTCCGGGGAGCGCCGGTGACGCGGCTCTCGATCGGTTTGGCCGGCTGGACGATCGACGAAGTCTCCCCGGCAACCCTCGTCGACACGGCGGCCGTCGCATCGCGCGACGGCGAGGTGGTGATCCCCTTTCTCCAACCGCTCGCCGGTGATGCCGTTGTCGACCTTCGCGCCGCGCTCACAGTCGATCGTGCTGGCGACCGTCTCTCCTGGATGATGCCGCAACCGCGCGCCGACCTCGTCGGGCCGGCGACGATGACGGTGGCCGCTGAAGCCGACATCGAGGTCCTCCCCGATGGCGAGAAGATCCGTGGCCTGGTCCGTCAGGTGGTGCCGGCCTCGAGGCGGGCCGATGGAGACCGCGGGCAACTTGTCTACCGGCTCGACGGTGCGGCGGGGGAGTTTCAGGCGTCGCGGCGCTCGCTGCCGCGTCGTGTCGATGTGGCCGTCGATGCACGGGCGACGATCGGCGAGGAGGAGACCGTCGTGGAGGAGACGCTCCGGTTGGACGTCGCCCATCTGCCGCTGGAGTCGATCGACGTTGTCCTGCCTGCCGCCATCGCCGAGGCGGGGACGTTCGAGATCCGGCAGGGCGCCCAGCGACTCTCCCCGTTCGCGCTGCCCGGCGGTGATGCGTCCACCCCCGGCACAGACGGCACGGCATGGCGCAGCCTGCTTGCCGTCCCACTCCTCGGCGAAGGGGAGATCGTCCTCCGGTGGACGATGCCGACGCCGCGGCCCCAGGGGGAAGCCGAGATCTCCCCGCTCCCGCTCGTTCTTCCCCGTGGGGCGCGGATCGGCCGCCAATCGTTCACGCTCGTCTCGGACGAGAGCCCGATCGTCGATGTCCGTGGCGACGTGTGGAGGCGCGATGTGGCCGCGAACCTGCCCACGTTGGAACGGGTGTGGGTGGCGACGCGGATCCAGGAGTCGGTTCCGCTGACGTTCTCGTCGCAGCCGGGGAATGGCAGCGGCGACACCGTCGTCGAAGCGGCCTGGCTCGAGACGAGGATCGTTGCCGATCGACGCGAGGATCGCTTCCGGTACGCCGTGACAACGACCGGGCGGCGCTTGGTGCTGGCGCTTCCCCCCTCATGCCTGCCGATGCGTGACGGCAGCCCCGACCCCGCGGCGGTCGAGGTTCGCCTCGACGGCGCGATGATCGTCGGGGCTGTCCGTCCTGACGGCGCGGTCGCGATCGACATCCCGCGCGGCCCAGGGCAGGGAGGCGGACGCGCCTCGGCTGTGGTGACGATCGCGACATCGCGTCCGCGGAGCGTCTCCGAGGGGGGCGGGGCGACGTGGTTTCTGGGAGGGGTGGTAGGTCCGCTCCAACTCGAGGCGCCACGGTTCGCCGATGGCACGCTCCAACGCCGTTTCTTCTGGGATCTCCTCCTCGATGACGACGAACACCTCCTCGCTGCCCCGAGCCGTTGGACGTCGCAGCAACGCTGGGAATGGGGGACGCTGGGGCTCAAACGTGTGCCGGTGGTCGACCGTGGTGTCCTCTCCGACTGGGTGGCGGGAGCGGGGCGGCCGGTGGCCCCGAAGTCCTCGGGGGCCGGCCCGATCCTGATCGGGGAACCGGTCCGGCCGACGCCTCCCCCCGAACCGCCGGTGGTGTCGGGGCGCGTCGTCTTCGCCGGTACAGGATCGCCCGGAGCGGGTACCGTCTGGCTGCTCCCCACCTGGCTCCTCGTCCTCCTCGTGTCGGGCCCGCTGCTGGCCCTCGGCCTGACGATGGTCTATCGCCCCGCTTGGCGTCGGGTGCCCGCCGTCTTCGCGCTGGCGTTGCCGGCGACGCTCGCGGCCGTGGCGTTCCCCGCCATCGCGCCCCTCGTCGTCCAAGCCGCGATTCCGGGATGCCTGCTGTCGTTCCTCGCCGCCGGCCTGCGACGGGTGACCGAACCCGTGGTGCCCATGGTGGCCGTGCCGCAGCGTTTCGACGACCACGATCACGAGCACGATCACGACGACGACTCGACGCGGCTTGCGGCCCCGTCGCTGATCGTCAATCTCGATCCTCCGGCCGTGGTCCGCCCCGCGCCGCCGGGACGGTCGTTGTCATGACGCGCTGCCGTGATCGCCGGCGTTCCTCCCCGTCGCGGCTCCCCTGCGGCCCCGGAAGACCCGTCCGCCAGCGGGCGCTCGTGGGTGGGTTGCCCCTCCTCCTGTTGATGCTGCTCGGCTTGTCGAGGGCGGCGACGGCCGCCGATCCTCCGGCGCCAGTCGCCGCTTCTGCCACGATCCCT
>CAJAYZ010000111.1 GCA_903949225.1 uncultured Planctomycetaceae bacterium | reverse complement strand
GCGGTGCCGCGATAGCGCTTCGCCTCATCGTAGGCATTGTGGACCACGATCCGCTTCAGCCAGGCGAGCCACTCGCCGGGAGACTCGCCGGCAAAACGATCGAAGCCACGGTGGGCCTCGAGGAGCGATTGCTGGACGATATCGGAGGCATCGACCTTCGCCCGCAGGCGGCGCTGGAGGTGGTAGCGGGCGGCGAGATCGACGTAGCTGCGACAGGCATCGAAGAGCCGCTCTCGGGCCGCGTCATCTCCGCGCCGCGCCGCCGCGAGCCAGCCGGCGATTCGGGCGCTGCGGCCATCGGTCGAGGCTGATGCCTCGGACGGCTGGGGATCGGCGTCCCTGTCGCCGGCCATGAGATTCTCCCCTCGCGATCGATCCTGTCCCTGCCGAGCACGCTGCCACGATAGCCGATTCTCGATCTATTCTGCGCTGAAAGAAACGAACAACTGGTCTACTCCTTTCGCGTTGGGGAATGTGCCGACCGGCCGTGCTGTCGCAATCGACCTTGGCCCAACGGTGACGCGCACGCCCCACTTTTCCCGCCAAAGACATCGATTCTTACAAAAAAGTTTGACTTTCCTGCGGTGATCTGGAAACTCCGCCGTGGGGTCTTCGACGCTCGATCGGGTGGTGCCTTGGGGGGCACGCCGGTTTTCATGGAGGAGCTGGCATGCGGCGCGATTTGAATGGCTTGGGGGGGGGGCGGCGCTGGGGTAGCTTGCGGCGGAGGCCCGTCTCCCAGCGGTTGTCGCTGTTTCGGAAGCGCCGTGAAGGCGGCCGGTCGCGGCGTCGCGGAGCACGCAGCGGCCTCCTTCTCGCCCATGAGCCGCTCGAGCAGCGGCAGATGCTGGCGACAACGTCGATGTCGTCTTCGATGACGACCTCCTCCATGCTGCCGACGCTGACGGCGGCGCCGACGAGCAGTTTGGTCGTCTCTCCATTGACGCAGCAGACCACCGCTTCCCAGCTGAGCTCCGGGCTGACAACGACCGTCACCGGGATCACCGGGAGCCTGACATCGAGCGGCCAGAACGTCACCCTCGCCTACCCGACCCCGACTCTCACCAGCTCGACCGGCTCGACCAACACGACGCCGACGAGCACGCCGTTGACCGGGGGAATGCCGAGCCCAGGCACGGTGATCGTGCCCCCCTCAACCACCCCGCCGACGACCACGGGCGGGAGCACCCCAACGACCGGCACGATCACGCCTCCGTCGATGCCCCCGGCAACCGCGACGACGATCACCCTTCCCGGCCTCCCGCAGGTGATGCCGGTCATTCCTACCGGCACGCCCCAAGCCACGCTCCTCACGCTGTCGATGGATCCCGGGCTGGGAGAGATCACAACGACGGCTCCCACGACCTTCACCTTCGACGCCAACGCCCCATCGTTTGCCGATCTGTGGCAGCTGCGTTTCGTCGGCTCGGCCGGGGGCACGGTGATCGCACAGCCCACCGACACCAATCCCGCGATCACCACGCGCACGATCAAGGGCGACACGGGGACAGCCGTCTTTGAGATCGCCGACTTGATGTCCGACAGCGTTGTGTCGACCTCCGGCGCCGGCGGCGCCTGGACCTTCGGCGTCGGCCGCGACGCCTGGACGAAGGTCGTCACTCGGTTCACCGGGAACGACGGCTCGAAGTGGACAAGGACGCAGGAATACCGTG
>CAJAYZ010000110.1 GCA_903949225.1 uncultured Planctomycetaceae bacterium | reverse complement strand
TCCGGTTTTCTCGAGTGCTATGCACTCGCGACCACCTCGTGCGGTCGGGCCGTCACTTTACCCACAGTCTGCTAGCCCGCCCCCTCAGTCGCCGCGGCGGGCCTTGAGCCCCTGCTCGATGTCGCGGCGGGCTGAGTCGGACTTCATTTTCTGGCGCTTGTCGTGGAGCTTCCGCCCCCGGCCGATCCCCATCAGCACCTTCACCCGGCCATTTTTGAAGTACATCTTCAAAGGCACGAGCGTCAGCCCCTTCTCAAACGCCTGCCCGGCAAACTTCCGAATCTCACGGCGGTGGAGGAGGAGTTTCCGCTGGCGCTTCGGTTTGTGATTGAGCTGATTCGCCTTCTCATACTCGGGGATGTCGCACCCGAGGAGCCAAGCTTCATCCCTCTCGATCCGCCCGTAGGCCTCGTCGAGCGACATCCTGCCGACGCGCAGGCTCTTCACCTCGCTCCCCACCAGGGCGATCCCGCACTCGAGGGTGTCGATGATCTCGTATTCATGGCGGGCTTTGCGGTTTTCGGCCACGACCCGCTCGGCCGGCTTCTCGTCCTTGCCCCCCCCTTTGGCGCTCCCCTTCGCGTTCGCCTTGCTGGCGCCCGCTTTCCCGGCGGATTTCGACTTCCCGGCTCCAGGTTGGGTCGGCTTGGGGGCAGGCACGGCAGATCGAACTCCGGATCAACAGCGAGGGAATGAGGCCCGTGACGGTTTTCCGGCCGGGGTGTCCCCAGGCTACACTGAAAGACTCCATCCCGAACCTCCGGATTCTATCCTTCCATCATGCTTGAAGGCCGCCTGACCTCCGCGCCGGCACCGCTTGGCCGGTTGCTCGCCCTCGTCTCCCTCCTCGCCACGGGGCTGATCCCTGCTTTGGCCGGGAGCCTCCCCGCCAGCCGGGCCGATGAGATCCAAGGATTTGTCGCCGGCGACGCCAAGCCGGCCGTCGATGGCCCGGTCGTGCAGGTGAGCGGCGGCTGGATGGTGCCGTATGCGGAAACGATCCCCGGCAGCGACGTCACCTTCCAGATGATCCCGGTCCCCGGAGCTACCTACCGGATGGGAAGCCCCGAGGCGGAAGAGGGGCGTAGCGAGGACGAAGGTCCGCAGTTCGAGGTCGCCATCGAGCCATTCTGGATCGGCGTTCATGAGGTGACCTGGGGAGAATACAAGGGCTTCATGGCCGCCTGCGATCTCTTCAAGGCAGTCGAGTCGGCCCGGATTCGCCCGACGGTCTCTGCCACGAACCTCGCCGACGCGGTCACCGCCCCCTCGAATCTCTACGACCCGACAACCACCTTCACGCACGGCGAAGAGCCGGAGCTTCCGGCCGCGACGATGACGCAGTACGCCGCCCGCCAGTACACGAAGTGGGTCAGCCTCCTCACGGCGCGCTTTTACCGGCTCCCCAGCGAAGCGGAATGGGAATACGCCTGCCGCGCCGGCAGCCTCACCCCGTGGTCGTGCGGCAGTGATTCTGCCATGCTCGCAGACCACGCCTGGATCGCCGACAACTCCGACGAGACAACCCATCCAGTCGGCAGCAAGACGGCGAATGCCTGGGGGATCCATGACATGCACGGCAACGTCGGGGAGTGGGTCGTTGATCAACTCGTCGCCGGGGGATACACCCGGCAGGCGGCCCTCCCGCAACCGGTGGCGGAAGCCGAGGCGATCCAGTGGCCGACCAAGCTCCAGCAGCGGGTTGTCCGCGGCGGCTCCTACTACGACGAGCCCGACCGCTGCCGGACGGCCGCCCGCCGCGGCTCCGAGGACGTGGCCTGGAAGGAAGTCGATCCCAACCTCCCCAAGAGCCCGTGGTGGTACACCGAGGAACCCGCCCTCGGGGTCGGCCTTCGTGTTGTGCGTCCCTTCACGGTGCCGGAGAAGGCAACGCAATTGAAGTGGTGGGAGCCCGACATCGAGAGCATCCGCCTCGACGCCCAAGACCGTCTCCTCCAAGGACGCGGTGCCCGCGCCATCGTCGATCCGCAACTCCCCGCCGACGCCAAGGCGAAGGGGATCGGCAACTGAGCGATTCCGGGGGCCCGCCCCCGGCACACGGTCCGACAGCCATTCAGGCCTGCACATCCTGCATTTCCCGTCCCCTTCATGACGGAATCCCCATGACCCAGTCCGCCGACCGCTCCCTTCCCGGCCATCTCATTCGGGAGTTCGTCTCCCTCCTCCTCCCAGTCGTCGGCATCGTTGTTGCCGCCGCCGGAGCGAGGGGCGACGAGTGGCCTGATTGGCGCGGGCCCAGCGCCGACCGCCACGCCGCCGGCACCGGCTACGTCGATTCCTTCGACCCCGAGAAGGGGACCAACGTCCTTTGGACGAGCGAGGAGGCGGGGGGGATCTCGACGCCGGTGATCCTCGATGGCCGGCTCTACACCCTCATCCGCCACAAGGCGGGCACGGCCGAGGAAGCCGAGAAGGTCGTCTGCCTCGATGCGGTGACGGGGGAGAAGATCTGGGAAAATGTCTTCAACGTCTATCTCTCCGACGTTCCCTCGGAGCGCGTCGGCTGGTCGGCGGTGGTCGCCGATCCGGCGACGAAGACGATCTTCGCCCATGGCGTCTGCGGCGCCTTCTCGGCAATCGATGCCGTCACCGGCAAGACGAAGTGGAACCGCTCCCTCCATGAGGAGTTTGGCTTCCTCTCCACCTACGGTGGCCGCACGAACATCCCGGTGGTCTTCGAAGACCTCGTCATCGCCAGCGCCGTCGTCACCGGCTGGGGTGACACCGCCCGCCCGGCCCACCGCTTCCTCGGAATGGACGCAAAGACCGGCGAGGTGCGGTGGATGAACGGCACCAAGGAGCTCCCCGAAGACACCACCTACTCCACTCCCTCGATCGCCGATTTCGGCGGTCAGGCGGCGCTCGTCTTCGGCTCGAGCGACGGGAGCGTGTGGAACTTCCAGCCACGCACCGGCAAGGCCGTGTGGAACTTCAAGCTCTCCCGCCGCGGCCTCAACGTGCCGCCGCTCGTCGAGGGCACGACTGTCTACATGTCGCAGGCCGAGGAGAATCTCGACAACACGACGATGGGATCGGTGACTGCCTTCGACGCCACGGCAGTCCCGCCAGCGGCTCCAGCCGCTCCGGCGCCCGCGGCCACTGGTGCTCCGGCAGCCCCGCCCGGCCCCCCCAGCCCGAACACCGACATCACAAAGGTGGCGGTGAAGTGGCAGAAGAAGGGGGTGATGGACGGCCGGGCGATGCCGGTGACACTCGGGGAGAGGATCTACTTCATCGACGACGGCGCGAAGGTTTATGCCTTCGACAAGAACACCGGCGAGCCGGTCGGCAAGCCACAGAAGCTCCTCGGCACGATCGTCCGTGGCAGTCCGCTGGTGGCCGATGGCAAGCTCTACGTCTGCTCGACCGGCGGCTGGCACGTCCTCGCACCGACGGCCGATGGCCTGAAGTTCGTCAACCGGATGCGGCTCCCGGAGGCCGACGAAGTCACGGCCTCGCCGATCGCCTGCAATGGCCGGATCTATCTCACGACTGGCGAACGGCTTATCTGCATCGGCAAGCCCGACGCCAAGGGGAGCGACGCGGCGGTGGAGACGAGCCCCGAGAGGGTCGCAGCCGCCACGGCGGGGAAGCCCGGGGAACCGGCCACCGTGCAGATCGTTCCCGCCGAGGCCCAGGTGGCAGCCGGTGGCACCATCAAGCTCAAGGCCCGCCTCTTCGACGCGGCCGGCCGGTTCGTCAAGGAATCTCCGGCGGAGTTCGCGGCCACCGCCGGTGCGGTGGCGGCGGACGGCACCTTTACGGCGCCGGCCGGCAAGCACGCCGCCTCGATCGTGACGGCCAAGGTGGGCAAACTCGCCGGCAAGGCACGGATTCGCTCGATGCCGCCGCTGCCGTGGAAGTTTGACTTCGAGGAGATCACGCTCGACAAGGATGCGAAGACGGGCGTCGTGAAGGGGGAGCCCCCCCTCCCCTGGATCGGGATGCGGTACCGGCACGTCGTCCGCGAGGTCGACGGCAGCAAGGTGCTCGTGAAGATCACGACGATCGCCAAGGGAACGCGGTCGCAGGGCTGGATCGGCCCGATCGATCTCCACGACTATTCGATCCGGGCCGACTTCCGCGCGGCGGAATCGGGAGTCGGCAAGCCGGGCGATCCGGCGACGCCGGCTGCCGGTGACGCGGCCAAGCCGGCCGGTAGCGACGCCGAGGCTTTCGCCAAGGCCTTCGGTAATCCCGCGGCGCTTGAGAAGGCGCGGATGCCCGACATGGGGCTGATCGCCCAGCGCTACACGCTCGATCTCATGGGCGCCAGCCAGCAACTCCAACTCCGCACCTGGCCGCCGCAGGTCGCCACGCACTTCTCCAAGACCGTTCCCTTCGCCTGGGAAGCGGGAAAGTGGTACACGTTCGTCCTCGAGGCCCGCACCGCGCCCGAGGGGGCGATCCTCCGTGGCAAAGTCTGGCCCCGTGGCGAGGCTGAGCCTGCCGAATGGACGATCGAGGGCGTCCATGCCGGCGGCAACCTCCAGGGCAGCCCCGGCTTTTTTGGTCAGTCGAAGGACTCCGAAATCTTCATCGACAATGTGTCGGTCTCCCCCGTCACCTCAGGGAACAAGCAGCCATGACGTCCCGTCCCCGTCTTTCACCCCGTTGTGCTCTCCGCTCCCTCGGCGCGCTTGCCGTGGCGGGCGTGCTTGCCGTCGCCCCGGCCCTGGCCGAGGATGGCGACTGGAATCAGTGGGGCGGATCCGCTTCACGCAACAACGCGCCCGAGTCAGGCCCGCTGCCGATCGATTGGGATCCGGGCCAGTTTGACGCCGAGACGGGCGCCTGGAAGCCGGAGACGAGCCGGAACATTGCCTGGGTGGCCCAACTCGGGAGCCAGAGCTACGGCAACCCGGTCGTCGCCGGGGGCAAGGCCTACGTCGGCACCAACAACGGCAAGGGCTGGATCGGCCGCTATCCATCGAGCGTCGATCTCGGCTGTCTCCTCGCCTTCAACACCAACGACGGCAGCTTTCTCTGGCAGGATTCGAGCGAGAAACTCCCCACCGGCCGCGTCCACGACTGGCCGCTCCAGGGGATCTGCTGCTCGCCGTATGTCGAGGGCGACCGGCTGTGGTACGTCACCAGCCGCGGCGAAGTGAAGTGCCTCGATACGGAGGGCTTCCGCGACGGCGAGAACGACGGTCCGTTCACCGGGGAGAAGATGCAGGGCTCCGATGAGTCGGACACCGTTTGGGTTCTCGACATGATGAAGGAACTCGGCGTCTCGCAGCACAACATGTGTTCCTGCAGCGTCACCGCTGTCGGCGATCTCCTCTTCGTCAATACGAGCAACGGCGTCGACGAGGGGCACCTCAATCTCCCCAATGCCGCCGCTCCGAGCTTCCTCTGCGTCGACAAGCGCGACGGCAAGGTGCTGTGGGCCGACGGCTCGCCGGGGGCCAACGTCCTCCACGGCCAGTGGTCGAGCCCCTCCTACGCCGTCATCGACGACGTCCCGCAGGTGATCTTCGGTGGCGGCGATGGCTGGGTGTATGGCTTCGACGCCCGCGGCGACAACGGCAAGGCGAAGCTCCTCTGGCAGTTCGATGCCAATCCGAAGGAATCGAAGTACGTCCTCGGCGGCCGCGCCGACAGGAATCACATCATTGGCACGCCGGTCATTCATGACGGGCTGGTCTATGTGGCCGTCGGCGAGGATCCGGAGCATGGCGAGGGTGTCGGCCACCTGTGGTGCATCGATCCGACGAAGCGTGGTGACGTGAGCCCCGAACTCGCCGTCAACGTCGCCGATCCGACCAAGTCGCTCCCGCACCGCCGCAATCAGGCGGTCATCAAGGAGCAGGGGGAGGTCGCCCGTCCGAATCCCAACTCTGCCGCCGTCTGGCACTACCCGGGCTTCGACGCCAACGGCAACGGCAAGCTCGACTTCGACGAGACGATGCACCGCACCTGCGGCACCGTCGCCATCAAGGACGGCCTCCTCGTGATCCCCGATTTCAGCGGGCTCGTGCACTGTGTCGACGTGAAGACCGGCAAGCCGCAATGGACGCACGACATGCTGGCAGCGAGTTGGGGCTCTCCGATGATCGCTGACGGCAAGATCTACGTCGGCGACGAGGATGGCGACATCTCGATCTTCGATCTTTCGGCAGAGAAGAATCTCGTCGCCGAGGTCAACATGGGCAACAGCGTTTACTCGACGCCGATCGTCGCCGGCGGCACGCTCTACATCGCCAACAAGAGCCACCTGTTCGCGATCCGCGAAGGGGCGACGCCCGAGGTGAAGTAACCAGATGCACCAGTTCCCCGGCCCTGCCGCCCTTCCGGTGCGGCAGGGCCGGCGGATCGTGCCATGTCATCCGCCGCTTGCCATCGGTGGGAAGCGGTCCTTTTCCGGGGGGATTCTCTGATGTTCGCTTCGATCCGTGGGGGCTCCTGCGCCCCGGTGGCCGCACTGCTCCTCACCCTCGCCATTCCTGGCGTTTCCCCGATCGCCGTGGCCGGGGCCGCCGAGCCGGTCGCCGCCGAGCCGGTCGCCGCCGCGGCGGCAAGCCCCCTCGAGATGCTCGCGGCCGCAAAGCGGATCTGCGTCCTCGGTGACAGCATCACCTACGACGGTCGCTGGGTGTCGGCGCTCTCGGCCTGGATGGAGGCCAAGGGACTGACGGGCGACGTGATCGCGGTCGGGCTGCCGAGCGAGACCTGCTCCGGGCTCTCCGAGGAGGGGCATGCCGGCGGCCAGTTCCCCCGCCCCGATGTCCATGAACGGCTCGCGCGCGTTCTCTCGGTGGTGAAGCCCGATCTCGTCATCGCCTGCTACGGGATGAACTGCGGCATCTATCTGCCGCTCGACGACACCCGTTTCGCCGCCTACAAGGCCGGGATCAAAAAGCTCCACGATGAGGTGGAGAAGACCGGCGCAAAGATCATCCATCTCACGCCGCCGGTCTACGACGGCCGCCCCGGCACGAATCACCCCGCCGGCGACGCCGACTACGAAGGGGTACTCCAGGAATACTCGACCTGGCTCCTCTCGAAGCGGGCCGATGGCTGGACGGTGATCGACACCCACACGCCGATGAAGGCCCTCCTCGACGCCAAGCGGAAAGAGGATCCCACCTTCACCTTCATCCCCGACGCCGTCCATCCCGACGACGCCGGCCAGTGGGCGATCTGCCGCGGCGTGCTCGCGGCCCTCGGCGACGCGAAGACGGCTGCCGAAGAGAAGCCGGAGTGGTTTGCGAACTTCCTTCCGGAATGCCACGAGCGGATGACGCTCCTCCGCGACGCCTACCTCTCCGCCGCAGGCCATCTCCGCCCCGGCATCGCCCCCGGTCTGTCGATCGGCGCTGCCGAGGCCAAAGTCCGGCGGATCACCGAATCGCTCCGCTCCCGCCATGACTATCTTCTCGGCAAGAAGTTCCCGAGCAGCGAGTGGAAGTCGGCGATTTCCTGGCCGCGGCCGCGGGTGGTGAATCCGGGGCCGGCCCCGGAGCAGCCGGCGCCAATTCCCGCCGACGCGATCGTCCTCTTCGACGGCAACAACCTCGACGCCTGGCACGGCGGCGAAAAGTGGGCTGTGAAGGACGGGATTGCCACCGTCGGCGGCGCCACGATCACCACGAAGGAAGACTTCGGCGATTGCCAGGTGCACGTCGAGTTTCGGACGCCAAAGCCGGCCGCCGGGGCCGGGCAAGGGCGTGGCAATTCAGGGGTCTATTTCATGGGGAAGTACGAGATCCAGATCCTCGATTCCTTCGAGGACGGCACCGACGGCCCGCTCACCTACCCCGACGGCCAGTGCGGCTCGCTTTATAAGCAGCAGCCGCCAGCGGTGAACGCCTGCCGTGCTCCCGGAGAATGGCAGACCTATGACATCTTCTTCACCCGTCCCCGCTTTGCCGCTGACGGGTCACTCGAGAAGCCCGGCCGCGTCAGCGTCCTCCACAACGGCGTGGCGATCCACGCCGACACGGTGATCCTGGGCACGACGAGCTGGGCCGATCCGCCGCGCTATGAGCAGCACGCCGACGCCCTGCCGCTGTCGCTCCAAGACCACGGCAACCCG
>CAJAYZ010000109.1 GCA_903949225.1 uncultured Planctomycetaceae bacterium | reverse complement strand
GGAACTCGAGCACTTCATCGACGAATCGCACGCCACCGCACTGGCGGTAATCCCGCTGGATCGACCCCGGCCGACGCCGGTCGTCAAGCAGGGGGGCGTGGATGCCGTGGCGGTCGCCCGCGCCGAGTCAAACGCCGATGCCGATGTCGAACCGGTCGGCGTGCTGGTGGCCGAATGGTTCTCCTCCTCGTCGTTCGACGGCGGCAAGCGGGCCCGCGTCGACCTCGTCTCGGACCACGGGCGGGTAGCGCTGGCCAACGCCTTGGATCACACGAGCCTGCCGCTGTTCGGCCTTCTCGATCTCCTCGGCAAGTCGCGCGTGCTGACCACTGCCCGCAATCTCCCCCGGACTCTGACCGCAGCCGTGGCTGCGCTGACGGCCCTGGCCGCCCTCATCCTCATCCCCGCCGAATTGCGGCTCGAGGGGAAGGGGACGCTCGAGCCGGTCCATCGCCGCGATGTCTTCGCCGGGATTGACGGCGTGGTCGAGTCGATCGCCGATGGCGTCGTCCACGGGATCGACGTCAAGGCAGGGCAGTTGCTCGCGACGCTCCGCAACACCGATCTCGAGGTAGCTCTCACCGACGTCCTCGGCCGCAAGGCTTCTAGCGAGGAGCAACTCGTCTCCACGCAGCGGGCCCTCCTCGAGGACAACAAAATCTCCGCCGACGAGCGGACGCGGATGTCGGGCCGGGTGGCCCAGCTGCGGCGTGAGATCGAGAGCCTCGAAGAGCAACGGAAGCTGTTCCTCACGAAGAAGAAATACCTCGAGGTCCGCAGCCCGATCGACGGCGTCATCGTCACTTGGCAGGTCCGCGACCGGCTCCTTCTCCGCCCGGTCGAGAAGGGGCAGGTGCTGCTCGCCGTGGCCGACAAGACCGGCCCGTGGGAGCTCGAGGTCCACATGCCCGACGACCGCCTCGGTCATGTCAACCGAGCGGCGGCTCTTGCCCGCCAAGATGGCCGGGAACTGAACGTCGACTACGTTCTCGCTACCGACCCTGGCACGCGCCACTCCGGCTCCGTCAAGGAGATCCACGAACAGGCGGAGGTGCGAGGCGAGGCCGGCAACACGGTGATGGTGCGGATCACGATCGATCCCTCGAATCACGAGCGCGAGGAACTCGGCGCCGGGGCGACCGTGACGGCCCGGATCGCCTGCGGCAAACGGTCGCTGGGGTTTGTGTGGTTCCACGACGTGCTCGCCTTCATCCAGTCTCAGATCCTCTTCCGGCTGTGGTGACGTTTCCGCTCATCATCGCTTCCCACGCCTCTGCCCGGGGCGGGTGAATCCTGGAGGTCATTGTGCGTTTTTCCCCTGTCATCGCCTTGTTCGCCGTCGCCGCAGCCGCCCTCGGCCTTGCCGCTGCGCCCCCGACAGCTCCCGCTCCATCCGCCTCCCCACGGAGCGGAGCCGAACCAGTCCTCGAGCATTGCCTCGTGTCAGTCCTCAAGGAGGCCAAGGTGCCGGCCAGGGAAGGGGGGGTGCTCATCGACCTCCTCGTCCGCGAGGGGGATTCGATCAAGGCCGGCGATGTGATCGCGAAGATCGACGACAGTCAGCCCCAGTTCGAGCGGCGCAAGGCCAAGGCCGAACACGATCAAGCGGTGGCAAAGGCCAGCAGCGATGTCGATGTCCGCTTCGCGGTCGCCTCGGAGCTCGTAGCGGCAGCCGAGTATGAAAAGGCACAACTCTCCAACGATCGGCTCCAGGGGAGCGTCACCCGCGTTGAGCTCGACCGTCTCGAGCTCAACGAGCGGAAGGCCGAACTCCAGATCGAACAGGCCGAGCTCGAGCGGAAGATGACGGCGCTCGCTGCCGATTCGAAGCAGGTCGAGGTCGATGCGGCCGAGAACGCGATCGAGCGACGCACGATCACCGCGCCGCTCGAAGGCACCATCGTCCAGGTGTTCCCGCATCAGGGGGAATGGATGCAGCCGGGCGATCCCCTCGCCCGCGTCGTGCAGACCGACCGGCTCCGTGTCGAGGGGTATGTCGACTCCTCTCGCTGGAATCCGGAGACGGTGAGGGATCGGCCGGTGACGGTCGATGTCGTGTTCGCTGACAACCGGACGGAGTCGTTCCCAGGGCGGATCGTGTTCACCAGCCCGCTCGTTGATTCCGGCGGCGATTACCGTGTTTGGGCGGAGGTGGAGAACCGGCGCATCGGTGACTCGACGCAGTGGCTTCTCAGGGCCGGACAGTCGGCCACGATGACGATCCATTCCAGCCAGGCGCCCCTGGCGCCGGTGACGCGATAGCCTTTCGCGGAAAGCCCCCCTCACCCCCATGTCCACCGCCGCGGACGCCTTCCGATCGAGTACCACGCGCCCCGTCGGCCTGCGCCGGCGCGGTGACCTCGTGGCCACGAGGCAGTCCTACCAGGGGCAGATCTGGTGGGTCGTGAAAGACCCGATCTCGCTGGGCTATTTCCGCTTCCGCCCCGAGGAGTATGCCCTCCTCGACATGCTCGATGGCCAGGCGAGCTTGGAGCGGCTCAAGGAGCAGTTCGAGGCCCGCTTCCCCCCCCGCCGCATCACCGTGGAGGAATTGGCCCGCTTCGTGGCCACGCTCCACCGCAGTGGGCTCGTCATCGGCGACCGCCCTGGCCAGGGGCCGCAGTTGTTCGAGCGCCGCCGTCAGCGAATCTGGCGCCAATGGATGGCGTGGCTGGCCAACATCATGTCGATGCGATTCCGAGGGATCGATCCCGACCGGATCCTCGACCGGATCGACCCCGCGTTCGGCTGGCTTTTTTCGGTTCCGGCGTTGGCGGGAGTCTCCGTGCTGGTGTCGAGCGCGTTGCTGCTGGTGCTCGTGAACTTCGACGTGTTCCGGTCCAAGCTCCCCGAGTTTCAGCAGTTCTTTGCCTCCGGCAACTGGATCTGGCTGGCCGTGGCCCTCGGATTCACGAAGGTTCTCCACGAGTTCGGCCACGGCCTGTCGTGCAAGCACTTCGGGGGAGAGTGCCATGAAATGGGGGTGATGCTCCTCGTCTTCACTCCGTGTCTCTACTGCGACGTCTCCGACAGTTGGATGCTGCCGAGCAAGTGGCAGCGGGCCGCGATCGGCGCGGCGGGGATGTATGTCGAGCTGATCCTCGCTTCGATCGCCACTTTTCTGTGGTGGAACTCCCATCCCGGGGTCTTCAATCAACTCTGCCTCGACGTGATGTTCGTGTCGAGCGTCTCGACGCTGATGTTCAACGCCAACCCGCTGATGCGCTACGACGGCTACTACATCCTCTCCGACCTCCTCGAGATCCCCAATCTCCGCCAGAAGGCGACGACGATCCTCGGCCGGATCGCCTCGATGTGGTGCCTGGGCATCGAGCAACCGGAGGATCCGTTCCTCCCCACCCGCAACCGCGGCCTGTTCGCTCTCTTCGCCATCGCCTCGAGCCTTTACGGCTGGATGGTGACAGCGTCGATCTTCCTGTTCGTGTGGAGCGTCTTCAAACCCTACCGCCTCGAGGTGCTAGGGCAGATGCTCGCCATGGGAGCCCTGTGGGGGCTCGTCGTCCGGCCGATTCAGAACATCGTCAAGTTTCTCAATGTTCCCGGGAGGCGCGAGGAAGTGAAGGTCCGTAACCTTGTCACCACGGGAGTCGTCGCCACTGCCCTCGCGGCGGCCGTGGCGCTCATTCCACTCCCCCAGCGGGTGTGGTGTGCCGCTGAACTGCGTCCCCGGGCGGAGGAAACGGTGTACGTCTCCGTCGCCGGCGTACTCGAGAGCATCGCGGTCAAGCCAGGGACGGTGATCGAGGCCGGCACCGAGATCGCCCGGCTGTCGAGCATCGACCTCGACCTGGCGATTGCCGACCTCGACGGGAAGGCCACCCAGGCGAAGGCGCGACTGGCAAGCCTGGAACGGGAACGTTTCACCGATCCCGCCGCCAGCCTCGAGATCGGCACCGTCGAGGAATCGCTCAAGAGCGTCGAGGAGCAACTCGGCCGCAAGCGGAAGGACCGGGCGGATCTCGTGCTCACCGCCCCGCGCGCCGGAGTCGTGCTCCCGTCCCCAGCCGTCAAGCAGCCCCCGGACGGCACCGGCCGGCTCCCCGGATGGAGTGGCCATGTCCTCGGGGAGAGGAACATCGGCGCCACCCTCGCCGAGGGCACGGTGCTCTGCCTCGTCGGCGACCCGAAAGCCTTCGAGGCGGTGATGGTCGTGGATCAGTCGGAGATGGAGTTCGTGTCGCGCGGGCAGCGAGTCGACCTGAAGCTCGACGCGATGCCATGGCAAACGTTCCGGGGCACCGTCGACGAAATCGCCGAGACGAATCTCGAATCAGGATCGGAGCGACTGAGCGTCAAGGCCGGCGGCCAGGTCCCCACGCGGACCGACGAGTCGGGGCGGGAGTTGCCGATCTCCACCAGCTACGAGGCCCTGATGGCGGTCGACGACGCCGACGGCTCCTTCACCGCCGGGATGCGTGGCTCGGCGAGGATCCGCGTCGGTCAGCGCACTGTCGGCAGCTGGTTGCTGCGTCTCGTCTGGCAGACGTTCAACTTCCGGATGTGATTTCCTCCCCCTGCGGGTGCCCCCTCCAGTCCCCCGCCACCCATGCCGCACCTCGAGCGGATCACCATCCACCCGATCAAGAGCCTCGACGGCCTCGACGTCGATCGGGCTTGCGTGCTCCCGTGCGGAGCCTTGGCCCACGACCGACGCTGGCGTCTGGTCGACCTCGATGGAGGTGTGGTCAATGCCAAACGGTCGCCGCTGATTCACATAATCCGCACCGAGTTCGAACTCTCTGCCAGCCCGACAGTCAGGCTCTCGGCGGGTGAGACGGCACACGGAAGCAGGGCCCCGGTGCCTCCTGCCCCGGACATTTTCCCCCTCCTCCCTGGGCCAACCGGCCCCAGCCGATGGTTGTCGGCGGCGCTCGGGGTGGAGGTCCTCCTCCAGGAACGCCCCGACGGGGGATTCCCGGATGATCGCGACGCCCCTGGCCTGACGCTCGTGTCGAGTGCGTCCCTGGCCGAGGTGGCACGCTGGTTTTCGCTGCCGATCGTCGAAGTCCGCCGCCGCTTCCGTGCCAATCTCGAAGTCGGCGACTGCGATCCCTTCTGGGAGGATGCGCTCGCAAGCCCGGCGCTCCCACCCCAGCCAACTCCCTTCGAGGCAACCGGGCCGACCCCGTCCGACGAACTCCGCAAGGAGATAGCCCCTCTGCCGCCGCTGCTGTTTCGGGTCGGCGGCGCCGGATTCACCGCCGTCAACGTCTGTCGACGATGTCCAGTGCCGACCCGTGACTCCGTCAACGGCACGATCACGGAGCACTTCCGCGAGGTGTTCGAGGCATGGCGGCGGCGGCGAATCCCCCGCGATGTCGATACGGCCAGCTGGGGGAGCTACTACCGCTTGGCGATCAACACCGTCGGCGACGGGCGGGGCGGAAACGTGCAGGTGGGCGACCGGATCGAACCGGTCGCCCACCCTGGAGTTTCGTGAGGTCCTCTGGCCGCCGATCAGTTGGGCGGCAGCGGAACGAAGAGGGCCGGATCGTAGAACGGCGGCGGTGGGATGAGGATGTTGCCGTCGCCATCGATGACATCCGCGGGCATATCCTGGACGGAGGTGCTGTAGTTGAGCCCCTGGAGATTGGCCTCGTTGGCAGCCCGGATGTTGAGGATGCCCTGACCGGGGATGACGACGCCGTTGGTCGCATCCCAACTCCAGCCCACCGAGTCGAGAAGGATGTTGCCGTTGGTGGAGGCGACGGTGCCCGACACGATGGTCGCAGCGCCGCTGACCCGGTTGTCCACGACGCTGGCGTTCACCACGGCTCCCGGCGCGTCAGCCACGGACATGATGATTCCGTTGCCCCCCGTGGTGACGATCCGGTTACCGTTGATCGTGGCATTCATGACGCCATTCTCGGTCGCCTGGGCCCGGACACCGACCGGCACCAGCGAGAACGTCGAGTCGACAACCTGAACGGTCGCCTCTCTGCCGAACACCCCCGGCGCGGTCCCGGCGGTCGCATCAACGCCCGCTGTCCCTATCCGCTCGAACTTGGTGTTGGCGATGTAGGCCTGGCCGTTTGTCACCTGGACGCCGGCAGCGGTCGTCCCTTCGATGACGGAGTTCGTGACCCGGACCCGGCCTTCGTTGTAGACGTCCTTGACGACCACGGCCGACCCACCGGTGTTGACGAACGTCGATTGGTCGATGTTCACCTTCGGATCGCCCGCCCCACCGTTGCCGCCGTCGACGACGAAGCCGTCGGCCGTCAGCCCCGTGAGGGCCATGTTCGAGAAGTTGATCGTCGAGTTCGCCCCGTTGGCATCGTTGATCACGACGCCGGTCTGCTGCGGGCCGCTCCCGACGATCCGCACGTCGTTGACGATCACGAAGCTCGCCGGATTGTCAATGTCGGTGTCGGTGATGCCGACCCTCGATCCGGTGATCTGGAGGTGATCGACGACGGCTCCGTTGCGGAGCGTAATCGCGGGCGAAGCACCGGAGGCGATGACGGGATAGTCGGTGCTCTTCACGCCGCTCCACACCGGCACGAGCCCCATGTTCGCCGTCGGGAGCCGCATCGCGGATCCCTGTCCGGCGAGAAACTGGTGATCAGCCGAGAAGTGGAATCCGCCCGCGTAGGGCTGGTTCGAACTGATCCCCTGGTGGACGAGGATGATGTCGTACTCTTTCGTCGCGACGAGTTGGGCGTCGGCGAGCGTGGCGACCGGGGACTCGGCCGTGCCAAGCCCTGTCGCTGCCATCGCGCGGAACGCCGGTGCCGCCGCCGTCCCCGGTGCCGCGGCACTGTCGACGTGGATGACGTTCCAGGGAGTGTTGGTGAAGGGGTTCAAGGCCTGGACCGGAGCCTGATGGGCGCGAACGATGTGCTCGTTGCGCATCATCGGTTGTTCGAGCTGGTCGGAGACGGTCCGCCGCCGCGAGCCACCCATCCGGTAGGTCAGCCGGGCAAAGCCGGTCCAGTCGAAGTAGCTGTCGTTGTTGGCCTGGAGGGAGAAGTCCCAGTTGTTGAGGAACGTCATGTCGAGGCGGGTGTACACACCGCCGAAGTACGGGACGACGTCGGCACCGCTAGGGAGGTTGTAGCGGGCATTGCCGAAGCTGTACCCGCCGACGCTCACCATGCCGGCCCAGTCAGATAAGCCAGGGACGTAGGCACCGACTTCGAGATCGGCCCCGGCGAGGCCCGCATTGACTCCGAGCACGCCGAGGAGCGAATTACCGACGTACGGCCCCATCGTCGACGCCGTCGAATGCACCCCGACCGTCTCTTCCCTCAACGCCATTCTCGTGGATTTCAGTCTACCGCTGGTGGCAACCGTCGTGGCCCCCGAAGGGGATCGGCCCCCTCGGATGGTTGCCAGTTTCGCGACATCCGTTACACTCCCGACGGGGTCAGGGGTTCTTTT
>CAJAYZ010000108.1 GCA_903949225.1 uncultured Planctomycetaceae bacterium | reverse complement strand
GTCTCGATCGGCGGGGTGGTCGACGAGACAGGCTTCGGCTTCGAAGGCTCACAGCCGGTGACGAGCGCTGCCACGGTCAGGACCGTGGCAACCGCGGACGGAATCGTTTTGGGGGTCGTTCCCATCGAAGGCTTCTCCCTGGCGGCTGGCTGTTTTCGGGGCGTGGGCAGAGCTCTGGGCAGGATACCGGCCGCGGGCTGGGGCGGGCAACCATCGACGCCGCTCACCCGGAAGGTGATGATGGCGGCGATCCACTTTCTCACTGAAGAGCCCCACCATGCTCCGTCACCTCTGCATCCTTGCCGGAATCGCCCTGTGGGGTTTCCTCGGGCCCTGGTCGCTCCGGGGGGCCGAGCCGGCACCGGCGCCAGTCGAGATCCCGAACTGGGTGTGGGAGACGACGGGTGTCGGCTACACGCTTTCGGGGATGAGCCGAGAGCAGCGCGAGGAGGCGGTGCGGCTCGGGGTGACGATCAGCGAGATGAACTTCGTCGATCCGTTCTTTCCGTATTACGACAGCCAGCTCCTCCACAAGCGCAGCCCCCATGTGGCGCTTGGGAAAATCGAGGAGGAGATCGCCGAATACAAGCGGCTCGGGGTGCGGATCCTCGCGGTCTATCCTCCGACGCTTCAGGGGGAGGTGTATGAGGCCCATCCAGATTGGCGGCGGATCGCCACCGACACCCGGGAGATTCCCAGTATCGACATGGAGAAGTTCGGCCACGGGGGGATGCTCTGCCCGCTGGGGCCGTATGGGGAGTTTTTCATCGCCATGCTCGAGGAGATTCTCACCAAGCACCCGGATGTCGACGCCTTCAGCTTCGACGGCCTTCACCATGGCGGCGGCTGCTGGTGTGCCCACTGCCGGGAGAACTACCGTGCCGAAACGGGGGCCGAGATCCCTCCGGCGAATCTCGACGATCCCGCCTTCCGGCGCTACCAAGCCTGGGCCGATGCGCGGATGGAGGATCTCGTGGTCCGGGCCCAACAGCGACTGAAGCGCATCAAGCCGGAGGTGGCGCTGGTCACCTGGACAACCAATGGCGGTCGGTTCGGCCATTTTCTCTCGCTGCCGCGAAACATGCCGGCGCGGATGAATCTCCAGTTCGATGCCCCCGATCAGGAGCTGTGGCTCGACGAGACAAACCGGGGCAACACGATTCTCCCCGCCTTCGGCGTTGCCTATGCCTGGGCAACGACGAACCATCGCGTCGCCTTCAGCGAGCCCTATCTCATGAGCCATGGCAATCCGTACGGCAAGGACAGCTTCCCCGGCCACGAGATTTTCCGCCGAATGATGCTCTGCCTGACGCACGGCTGCGGGGCGAGCGTGGCCGTGGCCCAGCCGCCGCGGATGCAGCAAGAGCTCTTCACCGCGCTCGATGCCGTCCGCGATCGGCGCGAGTGGCTCATCCGCGCCGAGCCGGAGCCGTGGGGGGCACTCGTGATGAGCGATGCGACGAAGGCGTTTTACGGCCGGTCGGCAGGCCTCGTCGAAGAGCGCTACCTCGCCAACGTCGTCGGCACGTTCCGAGCGATCACCGAATCCCACCTCCCGGTCACCGTCATCGAGGACTGGCAGCTGACGCCAGAAGCGCTCGCCAGGGAGGCAGTCCTCATCCTTCCCAACACCGCCTGCCTCAACGACGCTCAGGTGGCGGCGATCGACGCCTGGGTGCGCGACGGGGGCGGGCTCGTCGCCAGCCTCGATGCTTCGCTGTGCGACGCCACCGGTAACTCCCGCGGTAACTTTGCCTTGGCCGAACTTCTCGGCGTCGATCACCGGGGGCCGGCCGCTTCGGCCGCCGGTGACGCCGCCGCGGCGCTCGACGTCAACTTCGCCAAGTCGCTCCCGGCCGATTGGCACGAGAAGCGCCGCGGCGTCTTCCAGTGGCGGTTCGCGCCGGGATCCTTTTTTCTCGACGACGCCAAGCTCGCCGCCTGGGTTGGCACCGATCCGGTGACTTTCAAGGGGCCGGCGGTGCGGGTGACGCCACGGGAGGGAACCGAAATCCTCGCCACGATCCTCCCCGAAGGGGCGGCCACAGCACTGCCGGCGGTCACCGCCCGCCGGCATGGGAAGGGGCGCG
>CAJAYZ010000107.1 GCA_903949225.1 uncultured Planctomycetaceae bacterium | reverse complement strand
GACCTGCCGCGTCATCGCCGGCTCGTCTTTGGCCTGATACGCCCCGGCGACATACACCCTCCGCAGGTTCGGCATCCGCCGCAAGCTTTCAATCATTCCCGGAGTGAAGCCGATGTCGAACCAGGTCTGAATGGCGAGGACGCGGAGCCGGGGCGAGCCGTCGGCAAGCGTCCGCAGGTTTTCTTCGAGCCGCCCCCAGCCGATGGCGAGGACCTCAA
The DNA here is from genome assembly GCA_903949225.1 of uncultured Planctomycetaceae bacterium. Classification (GTDB taxonomy): domain Bacteria; phylum Planctomycetota; class Planctomycetia; order Pirellulales; family UBA1268; genus QWOP01. The sequence goes on along the minus strand of CAJAYZ010000107.1, from coordinate 2,129 downwards.
TCTTCGGCAGCGGCGGGAGCAGAAGATCGAACGACCCGCCGGTGCCACGGAGATCGAGCTCGCGGAGGCGCGGCAGCCGCTCGAGCGCCGCGCGGGCGAGCATCGGGAAGCGCCTGAGTGTCTCGGCGTCTGGGCTCGAGACATGGGGGAGCGAAAGAACCTCGAGCGCTGTGTGGTCACCGATCCGTCGCCATCCCTCCTCCGAGAGCATGTCGGGGGGACTCATCCAGAGTTTTTCGAGCGCCGGGAGTTGATCGAGATTAGGCCACCCCCCAACGCGGCCCCCGTCCCCGAGAGAGCCGATCCGACCATCCGGAGACACGACGATCTGATCTTCGGAGTGTCGGACATCATTCGCCGTGTCGAGTTTGGTGACGCTCTCGAGCCGCCCCTCCAGAGCGATCTTACGAAGCTCCTCGTGACCGATGCCGGATGACCGTTCAACCACCGGCACCGCCGTCATCGCGCCATCGGGGACGGGGAGGCCACCGAGCCACGCCCCCAGGAACGGCCCCACGGAGAGGATCGCGAGCCCCAGCATGAGGAGCGTCCAGGGCCTCGACACAAATACCCAAAGCACGAGCGCGTATTGGCGGAGGATCGCAATCATGGCTCACCTCCGGGGATTTGCGGCAGCAACTTCGCCGTCGTGAAGCTCGAGGAAGATCTCCTCGAGGTTGAGATTGTCGACGACGACCTCCGCGGCAAGCCTTTCGCGCACCCCCGCCACGAGTGCCGCATCGACACCGTCGATCGTCACGAGCGCCTGCCGGCCGCGGACCTCCTGGCGAAGCGACCCCGGCAGGCGGAGATCGGCCGGCAGATCGGCCTGGGCCTCGATCCGCAGCCGCTTGACCCGGTCTTTGAGGACGTCGATCTCGTCGTGAAACATCACCTTCCCCTCGCGAAGCAGCGCCACGTGCGACGCGACCCGTTCGAGATCGGAGGTGATGTGGGTAGAGAAGAGGACGGTGCCGGACCCGTCAGCGGCGGTCTCGAGCACCGTTTCGAGAAACCATCGCCTGGCCACCGGATCGAGGCTCGCCACCGGCTCGTCGAGAATCAGGAGCTCCGGGCGGTGGCCGAGGGCGAGCACGAGGGCGAGCTTCTGTTTTTGCCCCACCGAGAGCGGGCCGACACGGTGGCCGAGGGGGAGATCCCAGCGGCGCAGGAGCTCCTCACCCCAGGCCCGATCCCAGCTGGCATAGAAGCTCGACACATAGGCCACGGTCTGGCGGACAGTGAGCCAGGGATAGAGCGTCGCTTCTTGGGGCACATAGCCGATCCGGGCCTTTTCCCGATCGGCCAGCTTCCAGGCATCGGTGCCGAGGACGGTCGCGGAGCCCTCGTCGGCCTTGAGCAAGCCGAGCAGGCATTTGATGAGCGTGCTTTTCCCAGAGCCGTTGAGGCCGAGGAGGCCGATCACCTGCCCACGCGGCACCTCGAGATTGACGCGATCGAGGACGGCGCGCGGGCCAAAGCGCTTCACGAGGCCGCTCACCCGCACCGCCTCACCGACATCCCCATCCCTGCTCATGGCAGCTTCTCCTCGAGGGACGTTTTCATCACCGCCTGGAGCTGCGCCGGGGTGAGCCCGAGCTGCAGCCCACGAACCACCGCCTGATCGACAAGCGGTCGGACCTGCGCCTTCCGCTCGGCCAGGCTCCCCGCCTCCCGATCGCGCGGCACGGCCACCACCATCCCCCGCCCCCGGTCGCGGTCGAGGACGCCATCAGCCTCGAGCCGGCTCCAGGCCTTCGAGACCGTCATCGGATTGATCCCCACCGCCGCCGCCACCTGCCGGACGCTCGGCACCGTGTCGCCGGGGCGGAGCCTCCCCCCTGCCACGAGGGCCTCGACCTGATCGACGAGCTGCCGGTAGATCGGCACGCCCGACGAGGGATGGACGACGAAGCTCGGTGGAGGCTGGGACTATTGTCACTCCGGGCCGCGGCCCGGCTCGCATGTGTATTGATATACTAATACTCCTCGCACCCGCCGCGCGTCAAGCCTCGGGTCGCGAGCCGTTCGCGCCGGCTCATGGAGGAGGCCGGCGTGTGCCAGCCCCGAAGGGTGGTAGGCTCTCGGCATGGCCCCTCCCGTTTCGCTTCCCGAGCCACGTGTCACCG
>CAJAYZ010000106.1 GCA_903949225.1 uncultured Planctomycetaceae bacterium | reverse complement strand
GCGAAGGGGACCACATCTGCATCATCGGCGGCGGCGTGGCCGACGCCATGCAGCACACCGGCTGGCTCGAGACGCTGCTCCACTCCCGCTTCCCCGAACAGCGGCTCGTGATCCGCAACCTCGCCTACGACGGCGACGAGATCGATCCCGCCAAGCGGCTCCGCTCGGCCGACTTCGGCACGCCGGATCAGTGGCTCTCGGGCGCCGCCCCGATCCCCAATCCAGGCGCCCTGAAGACGAAGGATTTCGTCCGCGAAAACCGCTTCGAGCTCGCGGGCACCCGGGCCGACGTGATCTTCGCCTTCTTTGGCGCCAATGAGGCCCACGCCGGCCCCGCCGGCCTGGAGGCGTTCAAGACCGAGGTCGAGAAGTTCCTCGAGCACACCCTCGGCCAGAGATACAACGGCGTCTCGGCACCGCGCGTGGTGATGTTCTCGCCGATCGTCCACGAGAATCTCGATCGGGCGCATTGGCCCGACGGCAAGTCCCACAACGCCAACATTGCCCTCTACGCCAAGGCGATGGAAGAGGTCTGCAAGGCGAAGGGGGTAACCTACGTCGACCTCTTCACCCCGTCGCGCGAGGCCTGCGAGAAGTTCAAGGAGCCGCTCACGACCGACGGCATCCACCCGACTCCCCGCGGCGACCGCGAGATCTCCCGAATCATCGACGAATCGCTCTTCGGCGCCCCCCCGGCCCGCGATCCCAAGAGCCTCGAGCGTCTCCAGAAAGCCGTGGCCGACAAGAACTTCTACTGGTTCAATCGCTACCGCGTCACCGACGGCTACTCCACCTACGGCGGCCGGGCATGGCTGAAGTTCGTCGACGATCAGACGAACTACGAGGTCGGCCAGCGCGAACTCGACTACCTCGACGTCAAGACCACCAACCGCGACAAGCGAATCTGGGCCACGGCCGCCACGCTCGGCAATGCCAATGCCCCGCTTCCCAAGGTCGAGGAGTCGGGCCTCCCCGACTTCATTCCGGTGGTCACCAACAAGCCGGGCCCGCTCGAGGGGGGCACGCATGAGTTCCTCTCAGGGAAGGACGCAATCGCGAAGATGACGGTCCACTCCGGGATGAAGGTCGAGCTCGTCGCCGACGAGTCGATGTTCCCGGAGCTGATCAATCCGGTGCAGATGGCCTTCGACACGAAGGGGCGGCTGTGGGTCGCGGCCTGGCCGACCTACCCGCACTGGCGGCCCGACGAACCGATGAACGACAAGCTCCTCATCCTCGAGGACACCAACGGCGACGGCCGCACCGACAAGGTCAAGACCTTCGCTGGCGACCTCCACAACCCCACCGGCTTCGAGTTCTGGGGGAAGGGAGTGATCGTCGCACAGGGCCCCGACATCCTTTATCTCGAAGACACCGACGGCGACGACGACTACGACATCAAGACGCGGATCATTGGCGGTCTCGACACCGCCGACACCCACCACACCGCCAACAGCTTCACCTTCGATCCCTCCGGGTCGGTCTACTTCCAGGAAGGCACGTTCCACCATTCCCAGGGGGAGACGCCGTGGGGCCCCCCGGTGCGCGTCGCCAACGGCGCGGTCTTCAAGTACGAGCCGCGGACCGGGAAGTTCGGCCTCTACACCTCCTATGGCTTTGCCAATCCCCACGGCCACGCCTTCGACGCCTGGGGGGATGACATCGTCGTCGACGGCACAGGATCGGTCCCCTACTGGGGCTCGGTGTTCTCGACGCGCCTCAACGGGATGGACAAGCACGGCGGCGCCCCGAGTGTCTACAACCAGCGCACCCGCCCCTGCCCGGGGATCGAATTCCTCTCCAGTCCCCACTTCCCGGCCGAGTTCCAGGGGAATCTCCTCGTCGGCAACGTGATCGGCTTCCAGGGGATCCTCCAGTACAAGCTCGCCAAGGGGGACGGGAGCTATCCGGAAGCGACGGAAGTCGAGCCGATCATCTCATCGAGCGATCCGAACTTCCGCCCCGCCGATCTCGAGATGGGGCCCGACGGCGCCATCTACTTCACCGACTGGCAAAACCCGATCATCGGCCACATGCAGCACAACCTCCGCGACCCCAGCCGCGACCGTATCCACGGCCGCGTCTACCGCGTGGTGATGGATGGCAAGCCCGTGGCCAAGCCGGTACTGGTCGGAGGCCGTCCCGTTGCCGAGCTCGTCAAGCTCCTTGGCGATCCGACAGATCGTGTCCGTTATCGGGCCAAGCTCGAGCTCGACGGCCGCCCCGAGGCGGAGGTGGTGCCTGCCGTGACTGCCTGGATCGCGAAGCTCGATCCGAAGTCACCGTCGTTCGAGCACGACCGGCTCGAAGGGCTGTGGACGCTGCGTCACTTCGATCAGGTGCCACTCCCCCTTCTCGAGCAGGTGCTGACAAGCCCCGACGCCCGTTCGCGGGCCGCCGCCATGCGCGTTCTGGCCGCCGTCGCCGATCGGGCCCCGAAAGCCCTCGAGTGGGTGGTGCGCGGCGCCGGTGACGACAGCCCGCGCGTCCGCCTCGAGGCCGTCCGCACGGCGACGTATCTCCGCGACCCCGCCGCCATCGAGGCCCTCGCCGTGGCCGGCGAGTTCCCCGCCGATCGGCACATGGATTACGTCAAGAAGGAGTCGGCCCGCGTCCTCGAGCCGGAGTTCAGGGCTGCCCGCGAGGCGAAGCAGGCGATCGCCTTCTCGACCGACGCCGGCAGGCGTTTCCTCTACCGCTCGCTTTCCAACGACGAGCTCGTCGCCGAGCCGCGCTCACAAGTCGTGTTCCGCGAGATGCTGTTGCGGCCGGGCCTCGACGAGCGGCTCCGTCAGGAGGCGATTGAGGGGCTCGCCGCCGCCGACAGCAAGAGCGTCGTCCGTGTTGCCGTCGACGCCCTCAACGAGCTCGACGCCCGCGAAGGAGCCGTCGATTCGGCCACCGTCTTCGACTTGATCCGCGTATTGCTCTCGCGGCCCGCAAGCGAGCTGGCCGAGCTCCGTGGCGACATGGAGCGGATGGCGACCTCCGCCCGGAGGCCACAGCTGCGCCGGATCGGCTATGTCGCGCTGACGGCGATCGACGCCCTCGGCGGCGGTGATCCGAGCGCGAAGGTCTGGGAGCTTGCCAAGGCGGAGCCCCGCCGGCTCGTTGACATGGTCGAGGCCCTTCCGCTGGTGAGCGATCCGGGCGTGCGCACGAGCCTCTATGACCGCGTCCTCCCGCTCGTCGACGGCTTGCCCGGAACCACGGCCGTGAAGCCTGGGACGGTCGGTCGGTTCGTCCGCGTCGAGCTTCCAGGCAAGCAGCGAACGCTTACCCTTGCCGAGGTGGAGATCTACGCCGGCAACGACAATCTCGCCCGCGCCGGCAAGGCGAGCCAAATCAACGTCGCCGCCGGCGGCGAGCCGGGCCGGGCGATCGACGGCAACACCGACCCCGAATATGGCAAGAACAGCCAGACCCACACCCAGGAAGGAATCGAGAATCCCTGGTGGGAGGTCGATCTCGGCACCGCGAAGGCGATCGACCGGATCGTCGTCTTCAACCGTGGTGACGGCCTCGCCGGGCGCCTGAAAGATTTCAAGCTCACGATCCTCGATGGCGAGCGACAGGAAGTCTTCAAGGTGGAAAACCAGCCGGCACCTGAGCGCTCCTCCGAAATCCTCGTCTCCAGTGAGGAAGCCAGGCTCACCGCCGCCGTCCGCAGGGCTGCGTTTGCGGCGCTGGCCGGCGTCCGTGGCCGCGAGCAGGAGGTCTTCGAGCGGATCGCCCCGTTTGTCATCAAGGGGGAGGATCGCGACGCCGCCATTGCGGCTCTCGAGAAGATTCCAGTCGCGCAGTGGCCCGCCGCACAGGCGGCGCCGATGCTCGACGCGCTCCTCGCATCGATGCGGACAGCGACTGTCGAGCAACGCTCGAGCGATGCCGGGCTTGCTGCCTGGCAATTCGCCGAGAACCTCACCACGCTCCTCCCGGCAGCCGAAGGGAAGGCCCGCCGTGCGGAGCTCGCCGATCTCGGCGTCCGCGTCGTTCGCATTGGCACGGTCTACGAGCGGATGAACTACGACAAGGAGACGATTGCCGTCCAGGCGGGCAAGCCGGTGTTGTTTGTCCTTCAGAACTCTGACGTCATGCCCCACAACTTCGTCATCGCCAAGCCGGGCACGATGCAGGCCCTCGGTGAGATCGCGGAGAAGCTCTCGCAGGACGCGTCGTTTGCCAAGCGGGCATTCGTGCCGGAATCAGCCGATGTCCTTGTGGCGAGCACACTCCTCCAGCCGCAGGCCTCCCAGAAGCTCACCTTCAACGCGCCGACGGAGCCTGGCGTCTATCCGTATGTGTGCACCTATCCGGGCCACTGGCGGCGGATGTACGGGGCGATGTATGTCGTCGACGATCTCGAGGGCTACCTGGCCGATCCGGCGGCCTATCTCGCCGCCCATTCCCTCCCCATCAAGGACGACCTCCTCAAGGACCGTCGCCCGCGCACCGAGTGGACGCTTGCCGACCTCGAGGGGAGCGTGAACGGGATGGAGAAGGGGCGGTCGTTCGTCCATGGCCGCGAGCTGTTCCGGACGGCGAGCTGTGTCTCCTGCCACAAGCTCGGCGAGGCGGGGAACCAGTTCGGCCCGGAACTGGCCAAGCTCGACGCCAAGATGGATGCGCTCGAGATCACGAAGCACATCCTCGACCCATCGCTGCGGATCGAGGAGAAGTACCGCTCGACCACGATCGTCACCGATGACGGCCGGCGGTTGACGGGCATGGTCGTCGCCGACACCCCGGAGGAGCTGGCGCTTGTGGAGAACCCCGTTGCCAGCGCCGAGCCTGTCCGGATCAAGAAGACCGACATCGAGGAGCGGGTGACATCACCTGTCTCGATCATGCCCAAGGGGCTTCTCGACAAGCTGACTCGAGACGAGGTCCTCGATCTCGTTGCCTATGTGACGGCGCGGGGCGAGGAGTCGAGCGCGTTGTTCAGCCCCGACGGCTGCCCGCATCACTCCGATGCAGCGCCCTCGCAGGGAAAGTGACCGGCGTCACGGTCTTGATGTCCGGCTGGTGACGGGGAGCCTGTTTCCCTTCACCAGCGTCTCTTCCAGGGAAGGAGCTGATCCGCTGATGGATTCCGAAACGGAGAGCCCAGGTTCGCGGGTTCGTGCGCTCGACACAGTCGAGCGGCGCGTGCTCGGCGTCCTCATCGAGAAGGGGAAGACGACGCCGGAGGCCTATCCACTCTCCCTCAATGCGATCGTCACCGGCTGCAACCAGAAGAGCAACCGCGATCCGTTGATGAACGTCGACGAGGATCAGGTCGGCAGGGCCCTCGAAACGCTCCGCGCAGCCGGTGTCGTCGCCGAGATCTACGGCAGCGGCCGCGTCCCCCGCTATCGCCACTACGGCTATGAGTGGTTCGGTGGCATCGAGAAGGAGGATCTCTCGATCCTCGCCGAACTCCTTTTGCGGGGCGAGCAGAGCGAGGGGGATCTCCGCGGCCGTGCCAGCCGGATGGACCCTATTCCCGATCTCCAGATCCTCCGCACGAGGCTCGACGGCCTCGCAGCCCGCGGGCTCATCGTCTGGCTCTCGCCCCCCGGCCGCGGCCGGGTGCTGACGCACGGACTTCTTCCGGAGGAGAAGCTCGAGAAGGTGCGTGCCAAGCTCGGCGTGGCCGGGCAGTCTTTCGGCGCCGGAGCCTCCGAGTCGTTGCCCGCAACGGCCGACGGATTCGGTGACGACCAGGAAGATGACGAGGACACCGACGCGGGCGCCGTGACGGTGCCCCGCCCGGCTGCCCACGCTGCGGATCCTCCACACGCTCAACCGAGCGCCCCCACGATCGCGCTTGTATCACTGGTCGAAAAGATCGCGGCCCTCGAGGGGGAAGTGGCGGCCCTGCGAGCCCGGCTCGACGCCCTCGAGTCGGCCCTCGGCAACTGATCCCTATCTGCCCGTGGAAAAAGTCATCCCTGGGGGAAAAGGTGCCTGCCACCATTTGCCTCCATCGGGGTCTTCCAACAAATACCAAATGGTGGCTGGCACCTTTTTCTCCCCCCGGCCCCGCAGGAGTCACCTCGTGAAACGACCACTCTGTTCCTTTTGCCTCCTCCTCTCGTTTTGCATCCTCCTCCAGGCGCTCGCCACAGCCCCGCTCCACGCCGACGACTGGCCCCACTGGCGCGGTCCGCTCGGCAACGGCGTCGCCCCTGACGCCAAGCCGCCGGTCTCATTCAGCGCCACCGAAAACGTCGCCTGGAAAGTGGCGATCCCCGGCCGGGGATCCTCATCGCCGGTCGTCCAGGGGGATCGCGTCTTTGTGACCACCGCCGTGCCGGTGGCTGGCAGCAACGACACGTTCGAGTTTCGCGTTCTCTGCTTCGACCGAGCGACGGGGAAGGAACGGTGGTCGAGGACAGCCGTCACGGCGAAGCCTCACGAAGGCACCCACCAGACCAATGGATTTGCCTCCGCTTCCCCCTGCACCGACAACGAGCGGGTTTACGCTCACTTCGGATCGCGTGGCCTGTTCTGCTACACCCTCGACGGCGAGCCGGTGTGGGACCGCGACTTCGGCGACATGAAGGTCCGCAACGGCTTCGGCGAGGGGAGCTCCCCGACGGTCTCGGGCGACCTCGTCCTCGTGCCCTGGGACCACGAAGGGCCGTCGAAGCTCGTTGCCGTCGACGCGCGCACCGGCAAGACCGTGTGGGAGACGCCGCGCGACGAGCCGACCGGCTGGTGCTCGCCGCTGGTCGCCGTCGACAAAGAGGGGCGGAAGCAGGTCGTGATGAACGGCCAGAATGCAGCCCGGGGCTACGATTTCGCGACGGGCAAGGAACTGTGGCGCTGCGCCGGGCAGACGCAGCGGCCCTGCGCCTCGGCCGTGGCGGCCGACGGCGTCGCCTGGGTGACCAGCGGCTTCCGCGGCGCCTACCTCGGGGCCTTCGACCTCGCCGGGAATGGGGATCTCGACGGGGGGAAGAGCCTCCTCTGGACTCGCTCCAAAGACACGCCCGACGTCGCCTCACCGCTCCTTTCGGATGGCCGGCTCTGGTTTTACAAGGAGAAGTCGGGGCTCCTCACCTGCGTCGATGCCGCGACCGGCAAGCCGCTGTGGGAGACGGCAAGGATCGAGGGGGTGAACAACACCTACGCCTCGCCGATCGCCGCCGGTGGGCATGTCTACCTCACCGATCGGCGCGGCACGATCGCGGTTGTCGAGGACGCGCCGGTGTTGAAGATCGTGGCGACCAACGACATGGGAGAGGGGGTCGATGCCACCCCCGCGGCAGCGGATAACCAACTCTTCGTCCGTGGCGAGGACCATCTGTTCTGCCTGGGGAGCCGATGACGGCTGATGGCAAACGCTCCGTCTCCACCCTCGACCTTTCCTGATTCAACAACGCCGCCGCCGTGGTTCGCCACGATCGCCGACGATCGGCCTGATTCTTCACCCCCCCGGGCGGAGCGAGGGCCGAAGAATCCCCAATTCGAAGCCGATTGCCACCGCCTGGGCACGGTCGGCTGCGCCAAGCTTGGCCAGGATCGCCGACACATGGGCCCTGGCCGTTCGCTCGGAGATCCCGAGGAGCGACCCGATCTCATCGTTGGAGTAACCCTGGCGGACGAGCCCGAGCACCTCCACCTCGCGCTGTGAAAGCGGGCCATCCGCAGCCCCCATGACCAAAGCGGGGGGATCGATCACGCCCCCGGCATGCACCGTGCGGATCGCCTCCGCGAGTGCTTCGTGATCGATGGTCTTCACGAGGTAGCCGCGCGCCCCGGCCGACATCGCCATCCCCATGTCCTCGGGGGCCTGCGAGGAGGTGAGCATGATGACGCGGGCAGCGGGATCCTCACCCAAAAGCCGCCGGAGCGTGTCGATGCCGTCCATCCGCTCCATGCTGACATCGAGAAGCACGACATCGGGGGAGTGCTGGCGAAAGAGGTCGATCGCCGAGAGCCCGTCTTCGGCCTGGGCGACCACCGAGAATCCGTGGCTCATGGAGAGCACGCTCGCGAGCCCCACCCGCATCACCGGATGGTCGTCGACAAGCATCACGCGGATCTCGGGAGCTCCGGGGACTGTGTTCACGGCAAGAACTCCCGAAAGGCTTCCGACGGGCGGGCCATCGGGGTCTTCCGGCGACACCACAGGGATGCCCCCTTCACTCCACCGATGACCCGCCGCGCGGAAAACGCCCCGTTGACTGACGGTGAACCTGCTTACGACCACCGTCTGTCCGATCATGGCCTCCGGAACGACGGCCGCGCGGGACGCCGAACACTCGACCAGGAACCGGAACGCTTTCCTCAGGTGACGCACGCTGTGCGACACATCCTGTCATCGGATTTGACCGTGCTCCTGGGCGGGCTTCCTGCCGACGGCCCCGGGCACACGGGTGGGGTAGCCCGATGACCCTTCTGGTCTATCCTCGGCAACGGGGCGAATCCATTGGCGGATCGGCCAATTTTCGGCGAAAAAAGACTGCCCACTCGGGTAGCACCGCCTGCCACACGACTGGGGCAACACCGCAGAAAAAGCCTGGCCAGCAAGTGGCAGGCTCGGGCGGCGTCAGCTGAGCAGGAACACTCCCGCCGCCAGTGCCAAGAGCACCAGCGTCGCGATCACCAGCCAATGCCGACCGAGCACGGGTTGCTCCCCCCCTTCGCCTCCGGCTCTGGGGTCGCTGGAAAGCATTGCCAAGCGGTGGAGCGCATCCATGTCGTCACCTTCTTCCTCTTCGTCCCCGGGCCGGCCAACCATCCGACGCGGGGCGGTACGCGGGGCGGTTGAGGATTGTTCGCTGCCACGCGGCCGGCTGCCATTGGCCGATCCGCCAATGGCCGTCGATTTTCCCGGCCCCAGGCGGCGGGCTCGGTTCAGCCCCTCGGCGGCGGCGGCGTGACCGGGTCGGGCTGGCCGTAGATTTGGCCGTCATAGTCGCGCCGCGCGACCGTCGCCGTGACGACGGTCCCCTCTCCTAACCGGCTGGTGATCGTGAACTTTCCGCCGAGTCGTTCCGTTCGCTCACGCATCCCCTGGAGACCGAAGTGACCTTCATCGGCCCCGCGCTGCCTCCCGACGACAAAGCCACGGCCGTTGTCGGTGACGCGGAGGTGGATCCGCCCGTCTCCACGGTCGTCGACGAGGACGAGCTCGACCTTTGTCGGGGCGCCGTGACGCAGCGCGTTATGAACCGCCTCCTGGCCGATAAGGAGGAGGTTTCCGGCGACAAACTCGGGAAGATCGTCGAAGGCTCCCTCGACGCCGACGTTGATCTT
>CAJAYZ010000105.1 GCA_903949225.1 uncultured Planctomycetaceae bacterium | reverse complement strand
GATCGAGATGGAGGCGAAGTTTCAGCGTGGCCGCGGGAGCGTCGAGGAATATCTCGAGCAGACGGCGATCGCCAATCCCCATTGCCGCATCCATTTCCAGGGGCCCGACGGACCGGAGCGGATCCTCGAGCGATCGACCCACGACTTGCCGCCGGAGCCGAAGGAGATCAAGCCGCATCCCTATGGCATCGAGCTCGGTCGCCTCGTGACGATGCTCCAGGAACACACCAAGCTGACGCTGGCCCAGTTCCTCACCAGCTCCTTCTCGCGCGTCTCCCCCGGGATCGCCCGAAAGCTCTGCGACACGGCGAAGCTCTCATCGCGGGCCAGCTGCGCGAAGCTCGGCCGCGGCGAGGCCGATGCCCTCTACAAGGCGATCCAGGAAACGAAGATTCCGCCGCCGGCCACCGACTGCATCGTGCCGATCGGTGAGCCGCGCTTGCTTGCGGGATTGCGGCAGGTCGTGCCGGGGGAGTTTTTCACGGCCGCCACACGGCCGCCGGGGGTCTACCGTGGCAACCCGTTCGTGATCGAGGCGTCGCTGGCCTACGGCGGCGGGCCCGGCGCGCAGAAGGTGTCGCTCGAGGCGCTCACGGAGATCGCCAGCGAGAGCGATGCCCGCAGCCTACGGCAATTCCTCACCACGACGTTCTCGGGAATGAGTGGAGAGGCGGCCGACAAGATCCTCGACGAGGCGAAGCTCGCCAGCCGTCAGTCCCCCTCGAAGCTCAAAAAAGACGCCCTGACAACGCTTCACTCTGCGATGCAACACGTCAACGTGGATGAGGGCTCGAACATGTCGGTGCTGCGGTTCGCCAACCGCGTGCCGCTCCAGTTCCAGCACTCCGCCTGCGCCGTCACCCAGACGATCCTCGCCACGAACTGGCGCTCCTACGGCCTCTCCCAGTCGCGCGGCAGCCTCCCCTCGGGACCGGTGACGGTGATGGTCCACATGGCGAGCGTCTGGGTGCCGTTCACGAGTGAATCGAAGGAGGCGATCGCCTCCTACCCTGAGATCCAAAAGGAGATCCGTCTCGCCCTCCAGGCCGTGGGGCGCAACCTCGGCATGTACCTGCGCCGCCGCCTCCGCGTCGCCCAGGAAGGCCAGCGCCGCAGCATCTTCCTCCGCTACCTCGGCGAGGTGGCCCAGGCCGTCTCGACGATCAACGGCACCGATGCCAAGAAGCTCTACGAGGATCTCCTAGCGCTGGCCAAGAAGAAGACCGCGCAGGCCGACGTCCGCTATGACGACCGGGGCCGCCCGATCATGGAGGAGGAGGAGCTCGATCTCGGCAAGCACTGCATCATCGTCGCACCAGGCGAGGTTGGCCTCACCCAGGCCGCTGCCGATTTGGTGGATGACGACATCTCCGCCGGCCGGAAGCCGCCGACGAGGAGTAAGCGTTCGAAGATCGCCACCGTCGAAGGGGAAGCCTCGAAGGACGGGGACGACGAGCCGAAGGCGAAGCCCGCGAAGGCAGACGCGAAAAAGCCCGGGAAGGGGAAGAAGGGAAAGAAATAAACCGGCCCCGCGCGGTCGGGCCCGTCATTGCACGGGGCGATTGCGCCCCAGAACAGCCCATTCCTGCCAGCGCAGCACGAGGATCGTGATGACCGTCGCCACGAGAATCTGCGCGAGGAGGGCCGCATACGGGATCCACAGGGCCGGGTCGTAGTCGCCGAGATTCCGCCAGAACACGGGCACGCCCGGCCCCTCGCTGCGACAGCCACGATGGGCCCAGTAGAGCGGGGAGAAGAGCATGGCAAGGACCTTGAGCACCCCCTCCTTGATCGGCAGGATCGTCGCTCCGAGGAGAATCTGGGGCGTGATCAGAAGCGGCACGGCAAGCACACCCTTGTCGGTGGAACGGACGCAGGCCGAGACGATCAGGCCGATCGTCGCGCAGGCCACCGCAGCGAGCCAGTTGTAGGAAGCGGAAACGATCGCCCCGCGCCGGTAGATCTCGGCAGGAGCCTCGCCGCCGAAGAACTCGCGGATCATCAAGCCCAGTTCGACCGAGGCCGTGAAGATCGCGATCTGAACGGCGAGCAGCAGTGCGAGCGCCGCGACCTTCGCGACCACGTAAGCGGTAAACCTCAGGCCATGCCGCCGCTCGAGGTCGAGCATCGGCCGCTCCTTGACGATCTCCCGGAAGCCGGTCACGAACCCGAGGATCACCATGCAGATGCTCATCAGCGACAGCCATTTGAACGTCCCGCCCGGATCGATGATCTCCCGATCGGGGGCGACGGGGACGGCGTCGGTCAGGGCATCGCGGATGATCCGTTCGGTGGACAGCTCCTGGAGATGGGCTAGCAGCTTCGGCTGGCTGTCGAGGAACACGCGGATCTGACCGGGGATGCTGGCATCCTGATCACCGACCGTGTCGGTGGCGATCGCCTGGCTCACCTCACCCCAGACATCGGCTAGCACCTGTTTCTCGCCGGGGTCGAGCAACCGCGTCACCATCAGCGGATTGTTGAAACGCGTGCCGGAGAAGCCGGCGAGGACGACCAGCGCCAGTGTCAATGGGAGGAGCATTCCCATCCGCAGGCCGACGCGGTCACGGAGGAGCGTCTCGAGTTCACGGCCGAGGAAG
>CAJAYZ010000104.1 GCA_903949225.1 uncultured Planctomycetaceae bacterium | reverse complement strand
TCGCCGGAGCGGGCCTGCGACCTGGTCGAGCGCTACGGAACGGAGCGGCTGCTGGTCAACTCCGCCGGCGACTGGGGCCCGTCGCGGCCGGCCGCGGTCCCCGATTTCATCGTGGCGATGCGGGCCCGCGGGCATGCCGAGGAGCTGATCGAGCGGATGGTGCTTCACAATCCGCTCGAGCTGTTCTCTCGCTGCCGGCGGTACGTGCCGCCGCCACGGATCGGCAACCCGCTGCAGCGGACGACCTCGTCATAAAATCCGACCGGGAAGATCCCCTCGCGGATGTTCACAGCGGCGGAAGCGAGGTGGCCGAGCCCCTGGACGAAACTGCCCTCAGGTGTCGTCCGGGTGAAAACCGTACCCGAACTGCCCCCAGTCCTCGTGCACTCCCCAGGAAAAGCCCTCGTTGAAGAGGTGGAGCGTATCGAGCCAGCGCAGATCGGCAGCCAGGAGTGCGGCCAGAGCGCGGCGACGGGAGGCTGGCTCGGTGGGGAGCTGAGCGAGCTCGAAGGGCGTAGTTGACCGTCTGCAACAGCATGCAGGCGCTCCGATGAACAGCTCCGTTCTTCTCGAGCCATCCCATCTCGCTGAAATCGGACATTGACATCCGGCATTCTGGCCGTATTCTTTCCAACGAAATCGGATGTCATTGTCCTCTTTGTTCCCCGGTGTTGCTCGGCCCGTCCCTCGAAGCCCACGAAAGGCGGAAATTATGACGCTGTCCCAGGTCGATGAACCCCGTTTGGAGACCGACACGGCATACCGATTTGGGTACCTCCGCGATTTCATCGGTTTCGGCAACGACGACGTCGACGCGATCCATGCGGCGGCGGTATTCCTCGGCCGCCGCGTGCCGGGACTCGTCGACGCGGTCTACGACAAGCTCTTCGCGTACGACGCCACGAAACGCCATTTGGTGCCGCGGCAGAGCGGCTATGAGGGGCCGCTCCCGGAAGGGATCGACGGCGTCTCCCTCGACCACCCGATGATCGAGTTTCGCAAGCAGCACCTCGGCCGCTACCTCACCCGACTCGTCACCGACCCGTACGATGCGAGGCTTGTCGAGTACCTCGATCTGGTGGGAAAGATTCACACGCCTGCGGCCGGCAGCAGGACCCTCGACGTGCCGCTTGTGCAGATGAATGCCCTGATGGGATTCGTGGCGACGGCGCTCACCGCGACGATCCTCTCGCTCGGCCTCGAGCGGGACACCGAGACGCGCACGGTTCTCGCCTTCGAGAAGTTGCTCTGGATCCAGAACGACTTCATCTCGCGTCACTACCAAGCCTGACGAGATGAAAGCCTATCTGGGAAGGATGGGAGCCAAGGAGCCTTCTTCCCCGCGCAAGGTCATGCCAACGATCCTCTGGTCGTGGCTCGGCTCGGCTCGCCCGCAGCGATCTACGCGATTGGCGCGGTGACCCCGTTTGTGGCTGAGCGTCTCGGTCTCGTGGGGGGATGAGGCAATCGGTGCCTCGTGCCCCGCAGCGCCCTC
Organism: uncultured Planctomycetaceae bacterium; assembly: GCA_903949225.1. GTDB lineage: Bacteria > Planctomycetota > Planctomycetia > Pirellulales > UBA1268 > QWOP01. Next base: position 717 of record CAJAYZ010000104.1, on the reverse strand, counting down.
CATCCGCCGGAAGGGGATCGGCAGCGTCGCCCCCTGCTTCAACAGCAGGCGGCGCACGCTGTCGGAGCGCACACTCCCGGGCCCAGGAAACTCGTCCTGCAGATCCTGGTGGATCCACTTCGCCGACAGGCGCTCGCTCCCCGCATTGAAAGGCTGCCACCCGCCCAGCCCACGACAAACAGCCCCGTCTCTTGAGGGAGGGAGGGAGGAGGCAGGTTGGTACCTTGTCGTGCCGACGACCAGCCCGTTTCCTCGCGGAGGATTGCTGACGCTCGTCAGCCAACGCTGCGCACGGCTTTCAGCTTTGCTGCGGCAGAAGTGCCGCGACGGCGATCCACAGATCAGTCAATCGAAAAAATGGAATCGATGAGAAACGTGCGTGCGGCTGCGGGCATGGTGTGGCTTCGGGCGGCCCAGACCGGCCTGAGCATGGCCCAAGGTGGGAGCGTGTCGCCGCTTGGGTGCGGCCGGGCGGCGGCGATGATCGCGATGGTTCTCGCGAGCGCTTGCATGACGCTGCGGAGTGCCGAGGCACAGCTCACCGTCAACAGCGGCACGACCACGATCAGTACGGGGACGAGTGTCTCGACTACGACCGTTGCCACAAGTGCCGGCGACACCGGCACACTCATCGTGACCACCTCCGGCACGCTGACCGGGTCAAGCACTCTCACCGTTGGCTCCCGCGGCACAGGCACGCTCAACGTGACCGGCGGC
>CAJAYZ010000103.1 GCA_903949225.1 uncultured Planctomycetaceae bacterium | reverse complement strand
GTGTGGGGGAAGCTGTTCCCGCCGAACTTCGAGGGGCGCTATGTTCCCGCCAAGCTCGTCATGTTCACCGGCCAGGTGCAGAGCGGCTGCGGCATGGCGAGCGCTTCGTCGGGGCCCTTCTACTGCCCAATGGACAAGAAGGTCTACATCGACCTCGCGTTCTATGACGAGCTGAAGCGGAAGTTCGGGGCGCCGGGCGAGTTTGCCCAGGCTTACGTGATCGCCCACGAGATAGGCCACCACATCCAAAACCAACTCGGGATCAGCAACAAGGTGCAGGCGATGCGCGGCCGGCTCTCGGACCGCGACTACAACAAGCTCTCGGTGCGGATGGAACTCCAGGCCGACTTTCTCGCTGGTGTCTGGGCTCATTACGAGGCCCGTTATGCGGGAATCCTCGACGAACAGGACATCCTCGACGCCGTCAACGCCGCGGCCGCCATCGGAGACGACAAGATCCAAAAGCAGGCCCAGGGGTATGTCGTTCCCGACGCCTTCACCCATGGCACGAGCCAGCAGCGGCAGCGCTGGTTTCTCTATGGTCTGAAGACCGGCGATCCGAAGCTCATGGACCGGGCCTTCGAAGTCGATGAGCCGTGATCTGATTGTTAGCCTTGATCTGATTTTCAGTGCTCCGCACTCGAGCACAGAGACTCCCGGAAGTTGCCTCTTCGTCGCACGGTGCGGAACGCCGCACAATGAGTCAGTCGTTTCATGCACATCCTCCTCACCGGCGCCACGGGCTATGTGGGGAGCTGTCTGCTCAAAGCTCTGCTCCATCGTGGGCACTCCGTCCGCTGCCTTGTCCGCAAGGCCGACAAACTCGAGGCCATCCTCGACCGGATCGATGCCGAGGTGCCCTCCGCGCAGGACGCCCTTTCGGGGGCGGAACTCCGATCACGCGTCACTGTCGTGGTCGGGGATGCCTCCGACCCGGCCGCGCTTGCCGAGGCGTGTGTCGGCGTGGATGTCGGCTACTGGCTCGTCCACTCGATGGACCAGGGAGTCGATTTCGAACGCGCCGATCGGCTTGCTGCGGAGCGGTTTGCCGCTGCCACCCGGGCCGCTGGAGTGGCGCGAATCGTCTACCTCGGGGGGCTGGGGGCTGAGGACGATCGACTGTCGGCGCATCTCCGCAGCCGACATGAGGTCGGGGCGATTCTCAGGGAGGGGGGCGTCGAGGTCGTCGAGTTCCGGGCATCGATCGTCATCGGGGCGGGGAGTTTTTCATTCGACCTCGTCCGCACCCTCGTCGAACGGCTGCCGGTCATGATCTGCCCGGCGTGGCTCGCGACCCCCACGCAGCCGATTGCCGTCGACGACGTCGTCGCCTATCTCGTGGCGGCGGCCGAGCTCGCCCTCGGGCCAACGAGCAACGGCTCGAGGCGCGAATCAAAAATCTACGGGATCGGCGGACCTGACCGGGTGTCGTATGGCGACATCATGCGGGAGTACGCCCGTCAGCGTGGGCTCAGCAGGCTCCTCATTCCGGTGCCGGTGCTGACCCCCCGGCTTTCGAGTCTCTGGCTGGCACTGGTCACGCCCCGCTATTCAAAGGTCGGCCGCAAGCTCATCGACGGCCTGAAGAACCCGACCGTCGTCACCGACACCGCGGCCGCCAACGATTTTCCCATCCGGCCGCGGTCGCTCGAGGTGGCGATCCACGACGCGATGGCACGCGAGGATGCCGCGTTCGAGGGGCGACGCTGGGCCGACATCGCCGATGCCGAGGAATTGCCGCGTCGCTACGGAGGCCGCTTCGAGGGCCCTCGGCTCGTCGATCATCGCCATGCCACGGTCGATGTCTCACCCGAGAGGGCCTTTGCCGCCATCGAGCGGATCGGTGGCCAGCACGGCTGGTATGGGCACGAGTGGCTGTGGCAGTTGCGGGGCTGGCTCGACCGGATCATCGGCGGCCCGGGGATGGGACGGGGACGCCGCGATCCCGACCGCCTGGTCGCCAGTGATGTGCTTGACTGCTGGCTGGTGGAGGAGTGTGCCCCGCCGAGACGGCTGCGGCTGGTGGCCGAGATGCGGCTCCCCGGACGCGGCTGGCTGGAGTTTGAGGTCGTCCGCCGGGATCCCGGGCCGGCCGGGGACAACGCCGTTACGATCCATCAAACCGCCGTCTTCGATCCGCGGGGGCTCGGCGGCCTCGCCTATTGGTATGCCATCTGGCCGCTTCACGAGGCCGTTTTCGGCGGAATGCTAGCCGGTATCGTGGCCTGGGCCCAGGGAGAGGACGAAGGGGGAGACGGGCCTCACAGGCTGTGAGTGAAGCCTGAGGCCGGAGGCGGGCCATCGGCCAGCCTGCCCAGCCGTTGCAGACGCGCCGAATCGTCCTGGTATCACCCCGACCGAAGGGGGGAGCCTTGTCGAAGTGGCTGGACTTTTTTCCATCCACGGCGGATTCTTATGTGACTGGAAGCAGACTGAAGGAGCCTCCCCGATATCTTCCCGGCTTTCCCTTAGGGCTGGCCTGAACGAGCAAGTTCATCGAGGCCCCGGGGCCATTCCCGGCAAACGATCCGTTCCATGGCGCTCTCGCTCATCGTCTCCACCATGTCGGCGCTGCGGGCCTGGCTCAAGGCAGTCTCGCCGACGCGTGAATCGATCGTCACGGCCGGCACCCTCGCGATCGTGTTCGGGGCGACGTACCTGGCCGCGTATTTCACCCGCAGTGAGCTGTTGCTGCGGGGGAGCGATGCCGCGACGATCGTCCGCACCATCGGCTGGGTGGTGCTGTTGAAGATGTTCGTCTTCTACTCCCGGGGCATCTGCCACCGTCCGCTGCGATCGATCCGGTTTGAGGATCTCAGCATCCTCGTGCGGGCCACCACCACCTGCCTGCTGGTTCTCGTTGCGATCAACTACTACTTCACGACCTGGCAGTTGGGCTGGATCCAGATTCCCCGCACCGTTCTCCTCCTTGACTGGGCCTTCACCCTGCTCGCCGTCGGCGGGCTGCAGGCTGCGGCGCGGAGCATCTACGAGGAGCTGATACCCGATGCACCAGTCGGGCATCAACGCAGCGCCCTGGTCATCGACGCCTCGCCCCAGGGGCAGGCGATCGCCGCCAAGTTGATGGCTGCGAAACGCGGCGGCTATTTCATCTCCGGCCTTCTCGATGACGATCCGACTTTTCAAGGCTCACGAACGTCGATCGCCAGGGTGATCGGCGGCATCGACCACGTCGCGGCCTGCGCCCAGCGATTGCGCGTGACCGATGTGATCATCCGGCAGGGGAGCGTGTTCGGCCGCCGGATGCGCCGGATCTGCGAGACGTGTGCGGCGATCCGGGTGCGCGTGATGATCGCCGAGTCGCAAGGCGAGGGGGAAGAGATCGAAGTCCGCGTCCGCGACGTGGAGCTCCGTGATCTGGTGACGCATCCGGATCCGATGCCTGTCGCGCACAGGCAGGCCGTGGCATCGTGGGTGAGTGCTGAGACGGTGATGGTCACAGAGATCGGAAGAGCGTCGTGTAGGGAAAGAGTGTAGGCTATAGTGTTGGTGTGGGTGGGGGGGGG
>CAJAYZ010000102.1 GCA_903949225.1 uncultured Planctomycetaceae bacterium | reverse complement strand
CGGATCTCCGCCACCGGCGTGCGGCAGCTGCGGAAGTGGCTCGCCGACGAGGGGCTGGTCGTGGCCGCCCTCCGCGTCCCCACCCGGGGCGGCTACGCCGATAGCGATCGGCTCGAGGCCCGGATCGAGGGGACGAAGCGGGCCCTCGACCTCGCCCACGGTCTCGGCACGGCTGTCGTCACCAACCATGTCGGCCCGATCCCGGCGGAAGATTCTCCGGCTTGGGGCGTGATGCTGGGGGCGCTTCGCGACCTTGCCGGATGGAGCGAACGCGCCGGCGCCACGCTCTGTGCCGAGGCAGGGAGGGCGTCGCCTGCCGATCTTCTCAGGCTCGTCGCCGCGCTTCCCGAAGGGGGGCTCGGCTGCACGCTCGTCACCGGGGCGCTGGTCGTCCATGGACACGACCCGGCCGCCGCCGCAGCCGACTTGGCGGGGATCGTGCGCCATGTCTGGCTGACCGACGCCGTGCCCGGGACGTTTGCCGGCCATGGGAGGGCGACGGTCCTCGGGCGCGGGGATGTCGACATCGCCGCCACGCTCGGCGCGCTCGAGGAACGGGGCTACCGCGGCTGGCTCGGACTCGAGGTGGTCGACGGCTCCGATGCCGGAGGGGAATTGGCCGCCGCGATCTCGCGGCTGGCGCTCGTGTGAGGGCTCGACGCGGCCTCGTCGCGGCGGCGGAAGGTGTAGATCCCGCGGCCGTCGGGGGAGAGGATTGTGAAATACACCTCCCCCGCCTCGTCCTCGCCAAAGCTCAGAACGGGGAGCCCTTCACGGTCGTGGGGGATCGGCCGGTTGGCGGTGGCGCGCTTCGTGGCATCGTCTACGGTCAGCGCCCACAGCCGCCCCGAGACGTAGTCGGCATAGAGATAGCAGCCGTCGAGCTCGGGGAGCTTCTTCCCGCGATAGACGTTGCCGCCGGTGATCGACTTGCCGATGTCGTGAGCGTATTGCCAGACAGGATCGACGAATCCCGGGCCGGTGGCCGTGTTGGTCGGTGCGTAGGGCTGGTTCCCCTCGCGCAGACTCCAGCCGTAGTTCGCCCCCTTCGCGCCGAGATTGATCTCCTCCCAAAGATCTTGGCCAACGTCGGCGATCCACAGTCTGCCGGTGCGTCGATCGAACGACATCCGCCACGGGTTGCGCAGGCCGTAGGCCCAGATCTCCCGGCGCACGCCGGAGGGCCGCGGCGGCTTGCCACCGTTCTCCGCCATCACGGCGACGAAGGGATTGTCGTCGGGGATCCCGTAGGCCGTCTTCTCCCCCTTGGAGTCGACGTCGATCCGCAGCACTTTGCCGAGGAGGTTTTGGAGGTTCTGCCCGTTGCCGAACGGATCGTTCTGCTTTCCGCCGTCGCCGCAGGCGACATAGAGATAGCCATCGGGGCCGAAGCAGATCGTGCCCCCTTTGTGGTTCCACGCCGGGTGCTCGACGCGGAGGATCTCTTCGGCGCTGGCCGCATCGGCAGAGTCGGGATCGTCCTTCGATACGCGATAGCGCTCGAGGACCATCGTGAGGGGCGACGTCTTCGTGGAGTAGTGGACGAAGAACTCGCCGTTCTCCGCAAACCGAGGATGGAAGGCGAGGCCGAGGAGCCCTTCCTCGTTTTGCTTGTCGGCGTAGTGGACCTTCTCGGTGAGGTCGAGGAACACCTTCGTCGCTGCCGAGTCGGGGCGGAAGACGTGGATCGCCCCCTGCTGCTGCGGCACAAACAAACGTCCCGATCGATCGCCGGCGTGCGTCAGCAGGATTGGCCGCAACGGATTCGGCGCGCCGTCGACATCGGGCGTCCAGCCGGTCCAGACGAGATCGGGGAACGCCTGAACGGCCTCGATCGGCAGCGGCGACTCATCGATCGCCCCGCCTTGTGCCACGGCCGTGGCGGCAGCTGCCGGAGCGTCGGCGGGCGCTGCGGGGGCACTCCCCGGCAGGAGAGCCAGCGCGAGAAGGCCGAGGAGGGCCTGGCAGACGTTGGAAAGGGGGGATGGCACGGGGAGATCTCCGCTGGAAAGGGGCTTCTTCAAGCCTTGAAGAGAGAGACTTGGCAATCGGGAAAGCGGCGGGGTGATCAGGGCTTCCGGCCCGGGAAGCTTGCAGGCTGTCCATCATCGGGCATCGGGCTGATTGACCACGCTGCCAATCAGACCTATCGTGATGGCGGCTCCTTTGAATTGTCTGCTCCCGCCCCGAATTGATCCAGCCACGTCTCAGACTCTGTGGCCATCGCGGCATCGACCGACATGCGTCCCCTCCTCACGTGGCTGGCAATCCTCGGGTATGGCGTGCTCGCCCTCGGGTTGCCGTTGCCGGCCGGGATGCGCTCGAAGGGGGCGTCGCCAGGGCTCGACGCAGCCGACGTGGTCGCTGCCAAAGATCGCTCGGTGGCGTTTCCCTGCATGAACAGCCCCTGCGGCTGTGCCACTGCCGACCAGTGCTTCCGCGACTGCTGCTGCACGACGCTCGCCGAGCGCCTCGCCTTCGCCCGCCGGCATCGTCTCGACGGCTCGCTCATCGCTTCGCTCGAGGCCCGCATGCTTGGGGCTGGTGAGCTTGCTGAGCGGAAGCCGCAGGGCGCTTGCTGCGCGAGCGACCGCCCGGCGAAGGCGAAAAGTTGCTGCGAGCTTGAGCACGAGCCGCAAGCCCCCTCGGCCGCTGCTGGCGACAACTGCTGCAACGACGCGGTGGCGGCGGACTCGATCGAAACCGACCCGGCGCCGATGGTGGAGCAGGGACGCGTCCGGCAGGTGACCCTCCGGGCGATGCTCGCCTGCAAGGGGCTCGTCACCTCGTGGCTGGCCGTGGGTGGCGCCCCTCCCACACCGCGCTTTGAAATCACCGGCATGCTCCCGCCGCAGGCGTGGGTCGAGCTGTTGGATGTGACGGGGGAAGATCCCCTGCTGGTGCCCGTGCCCCCGCCTCCCAAAGTGGCCTGAACGAGGATTCCGCGGCGCTCATCTCCTTGAATGAGTTGCGATCGCGTGGCGAGCGGGATGGGTTTTCCCTTCCCTGCCGTCCGCGCGACGAGCGCCGCTATCTGCCATCCCGTTCGTCGGAGCCGTCTGCGTTTCATGCGCTGCCGCATGATCGCGCCGGTCACCGAGAGGCATCATCCAAACATCAAGCATCAGGAAGATCATGTCTATTTTCACCCTTGGCCCGCGCCGTGCGCGGGCGTTCACGCTCGTCGAACTGCTCGTTGTCATCGCCATCATCGGCACGCTCGTCGGCCTCCTCCTCCCGGCCGTTCAAGCGGCGCGCGAGGCGGCCCGGCGGAGCAACTGTTCGAGCAACCTCCGCCAGCAGATCCTGGCGATGGTCAACTACGAGAGCGCCCGCAGGGCTCTCCCGCCAACCGACCTTCCCGGCGGCTTCTCGATTCAGGCCAGGCTGCTCCCGTTCATGGAAGAGGCCGCCATCGCCTCGCAACTCGATCTCAAACAGTCTGCGACCAGCGGGGCCTTCAACGCCCAAGTGCCAAACCCCGTCTTCACCACGCTGTTTGCAACGCCGATCCCGGTGATGCTCTGCCCGAGCGATCCGGCGCCTTCGATCCACACCGTGACGGTCGTTGCCGGCGGCCCCTACACCTACGCCGGACTGAGCTACATGGTGAGCACCGGCTCGGGCACCGGCACGAACTACGACCAGCGTTGGCCGACCGACGGGATCGTCTCCGAAGGCTCGAAGGTCCGCCTGGCCGCGGTCAGCGACGGGCTCTCTAAGTCGGTGTTCATGAGCGAGACGGTCCGCAGCGACGGCGACGACGTCGTGCTCGCCGCCGGCCAGGCGCCGAAGTTTCCCTACCAAAAGACGCTCAACGGCTCCGGCGGCGTGACGAGCACGAAGCAGGCGACGCCCGGCTATCCGGGGAGCGGGGCGTGGTCGTCTGGGGTCGTCGGGGGAGTGATCCAGAACCCGCCGGTGGAGACGATCTGGAAGTCGTTCACGTCGTGGCGCGGTGCGAACACCAACACGATGCGTGGCCGCGGCACCTCGTGGGCCCTGACCGGGGCGTGCAACACCCTCACCAATGGCTACAGCCCTCCCAACAGCCGCGTGCCCGATCTGGTGATCCACGCCACCGGCTTCTTTGGGCCGAAGAGCTACCACCCCTCCGGGGCCCAAGCCGCCTTCGGGGACGGCTCGGTGCGGATGCTCTCCGAGAGCCTCGACGCCACGGTCTGCCGGGCGCTCCACAGCATCAATGGCGGTGAGGCGGTGTCGGCCGAGGAGTGATCGACGCTACCAGTCGATGCCGTTCATGACCCACGCGGTGGGCCCGGGGGGCAACTCCTGGGCCCGCTGTCGCGGGGGCCTTCCCTCTTCCGCCGGAGCGATCGATGTCCTCGTCCGAGTCGCCTTCTCCATCTGCAACGCGCTGGCCCGACTACCGGGCGGTGTGGCGCTGGCATTTCTATGCCGGTATTTTCTGCATTCCGTTCGTCATCGTCTTGGCGATCAGCGGCGCGATCTACCTTTTCAAGGCGGAGCTTGAGGGCTGG
>CAJAYZ010000101.1 GCA_903949225.1 uncultured Planctomycetaceae bacterium | reverse complement strand
TCGACTTCTACACCACGACCTTTTCGAGCGAGCCGCCCACCCTCTACCGAAATGCCGGTGGCTTCTACGACGACGACACGCTCGTGGCCCGCGCGGCCGACGGGCTCGTGCCACACATCAAGTGGGGCACGGCCTTTGCCGATTTCGACGACGACGGTCTGAGCGATCTCTACGTCGCGATGGGGGACTTCAACGAGGGGGTCGAGCGGTGGTGGCCGGCGACACGCCTCGAGGTGCGCGACGCAGTGCTGAGGAACCTCGGCAACGGTCGATTCGAGAACGTCACGGCGACGTGTGGCCCGGGGCTCGAGGTCGTCGCCTGCGGCCGCGGGATCGGGGTCGACGACCTCGACGGGGATGGCCGTGTCGACGTGGTCGTGCTCAATTGGCGCGAGCGCCCGACGATTCTCCGCAACGAGAGCCCCCGCGAGCATGGCTGGCTCGGGGTGCGGCTGGTGGGCACCGACGGCAACCGCGATGCGGTCGGGGCGAGGGTGCGGGTGACCGTCGGCAGTAGGACGCAGACCGCCGAAGTTCACGCCGGCCGTGGATACCAGAGCCACCACGGCTCGACGTTGCACTTCGGGCTCGGGGCTTCCCATGCCGCCGACCGGATCGAGATCCGCTGGCCGGGGGGGACGACGACGACGCTGACCGACGTCCCCGCCGATCGGACCGTGCTCATCCGCCAAAACTCAGGCATCGAGTGAATCGCTGGGGTTTGTCAGCGACGCTGCGGTGGCGATGCCGGCGGCGTGCGGGGCGCGTGCTCGAGCCAGCCCCACAGGTAGCGGCAGGCATGGCTGCGATATGGCCGCCAGCGCTCCGCGATCCCGCCGATGCGGGCCTCGTACTCCGCCGGGGGCACGCCGTAGAGATCGCAGACGGCCCGCCGCAGCCCTGCGTCACCGACGCTGAAGACGTCGTCGCGGCCGATGGCGAAGATCAGGAACATTTCCACCGACCACGGCCCGAAGCCCTTGATTCCGCGCAGCGCCTCTCCAGCCGCGATGTCGTCGAGCTTGCGAATCCGCCGGAAGTCGAGGTCGCCGGAATCAGTGCGCGTGGCGAGCTGCTGGATGAACGTCGCCTTGCTCCGACTCAGGCCGAGCGTGCGGAGCCGGTCGGCGGATAGGGCGGCTACCTCGGCGGGGCGCCAGCGCGGCACGACGCCACGCACCCGCCCCCAGATCGTGGTCGCGGCCGCGTAGGAGAGCTGCTGGCCGACAATGATCCGGCAGGCGGTTTCGAAATCGGTCCGCTCGCGGTAATAGCTCGGCTGGGGGCCGACGGCGTCGATGACGCGGCGCATCACCGGATCTTTGCGGAGGGCGACATCGTGGGGAGATCGCGTCATGACTGCCAGAGCACCGGATTCAGCGAGGGCGAATCCGGGCCAGCCGGTCCATCGAGAGCCATTCCCCCTGGAGGATGAGCCGCTCGAAGGCGGTCTCGGCGTCGAGCCCCTCGCCGCGGGCATCGGCGAGGACGGTGCTCACTTCCTCGGCCTCGAGTTCGATGCGGGTGTCTGTGCGAATCACCGCCACGAGTGCCGCGGCGACATCGGGGCGGTGGTCGGTCGCGAGCCACGCCGCCACGGCGGCGAGCGGTGCGAGGCGATCGAGCGGCATGGCCAGCCCTGGCGCGTCAGCGACCACGACCCGCCCTGCCTGACTGGCTGCGGAGGCCGTTCCGGTCATCGCCTCGGGGCCGTTGAGATCGTGCCGGGCCATCGGATCCTCCTTGAAGCGAGCGGAGCCAGAGCGCTCGAAAGCCGATCGATCTTTTAAACAATTTTTGAGCCGGGATTTTTCGGGGAGAACCATCCCTGGTCCACCACGGCTTCCGCGGCGAACTCTACGCCCCCTTCCCCCCCGCCGGCAAATCGGCGGCGTTGGCGGGGGACCAATCGCCCGCCCCCATTACCCGTAACCAGCCGGCAAGCAAGGAGTTCGGTGCGGGCGTCACTGCCCCGACGGCGGTGCGGCGGCCGGCGCCGGAAACAGCTCGCTGAGCCGGTTCACCGTGTGCTCGACAAGCACCTGCCCGGCCTCCGCCCCGACTTCGTTACTTTCCGCGATGGCGCTGTAGCCCCCGCCGCGGGCCGCCCGGGCGCTGGGAAGATAGGTGCCGGGGCCGGCGAGTTGGACGACGAAGGTTTGCAGGGCCGGGCTGCGGGCCTTCATCGCCACGCCGAAGTCGGTGTAGAGCTCGAACTGGTTGGTAGCGATGGCGACGTCGCCCAAGCGGATGACGTGGACCTCGGTCGTGAATGGGGTCTCGTCCCCCGACTGCTGCCGCTCATAGCGACCAACGACCCCGCCGTGCCACCAGAGGAGTGTTTGATTCCCCTGACTCGTCGACAGTTCGCGGATCTTCTCGCGGGCGAGCTCGAACTCCCGCTCCGACACCGTCCGTCGGGGAAGCTCGATCCGCTCGACTCGGTGCTCGAGGGGGACGTCGGCGAGCTTCTCCTGCTCGGCGCCCGCGAGCGCCTCCTTCCAGCCGGCGACGATCCGTCGCGCGATCTCATCGAGCCGGGAGAGGCCGCGGAGTCGACGCATCCGCTCCTCGGCGGCCTTGCGGAACATCAGATGCGGCGATTGGTCGCCGGCGGCGCCGGTCCAGGCGAGGACATGGAGCCCCGCGCCATGCTCCTTCCGCAGAGCCTCGCGGACCGGATGCCAGAAGTCGGCGTCGACCTGGCCGTTCCCCTCAACTTCCTGGGCAGGACAGGCGACGTCGATCGCCGTCGCCAGCAGTGTGCCGTCAGCCTTCCAGACAAACAGTGCATCGACGGCGTGGTCTTCGTAGCCCTCGATCATCCGGAACGTCGACCGATCGGTGGCGCCATACATGACGGCGTTGTTGTCGGCATAGACGCTGCGCCGGTTGTGGGCAACGACCGCATGCCCCAATCCCCAGCCGACGGTGCACGGCGATCGAGTCTTCCAAGCTTCCTCGATCCCGGCGGCGATCCGCGCGGCGAAGAAGTCGACATACTCCGCGGGCTGCACGACGCCGGCGGCGGGGATGTCGTACACCCCCTCGAGGAGCACAGGCGCCGTGTGGGTGTGGGTGGCGCTGGCGACGATCCGTTCCACGGAGAAGTCGGGGATGCGCTCGGCCACCTTCGTGCGGATCGCCACCAGGGCCTCGTCGGGGATAGCGACGACATCGCAGGCGACGAACGTCGTCGTCCCCAGCGACCGTCCCTCCTCGACGCTCTCCAGGAGCAGCACCGTGGCGGTGACTGGGCTGGCGACGCCGGTGGAGATGCGCGTGTTCATCTGCCCCCACAGGGCGACGGGGCGATCCGGTGTGACGCTCACCGTGGCGGCGCCGGCCCGCAATTCAGCGCCGTGGACGGCGGCCGCGACAAGCCAGCTCCCCGTGGCGACGAGGATCGTCAGGCCGACCGAGCGAACCACCTGCCCCTTGGCGGGATGGGGAGAGAGCTTGGGATGGGTGATCGTCATCATGAAATCTCCGGAGGGGTCGCGATGCCGCGGATCGGCAGACCGTCGGCGGCCGCGACTCGGGGCTCGTCGACGGAGATACGATACGACCCCCGTGGCGCCGTCCACAACGCGGGGCCCGATCGGGCCATTGATCGGCCTTGCCTCCCGTTCCGTGGCGGCCGTAGTCTGAAGAGATTGTTTGGCCGTACCTGTATGCCCTCCTCGGCCTTGGCATTTTCCAGGCCCGCCAGCCGCGCCATTCTCGGAGCAC
>CAJAYZ010000100.1 GCA_903949225.1 uncultured Planctomycetaceae bacterium | reverse complement strand
GATGAGTTTGGCCTCCTCTGCAAGAGCTGCGGGCTCTGCTCGATCCAAGACTTCCAGGCCGAAGCCGAGCGGCTCGGCTATGCCGTCCTCGTCGCCGAGGGCACGGCGCTGGTGATGGCGATGATCCAGACCGGGCAGATCGAAGCCATCGTTGGCGTCAGCTGTCTGCCAGTCCTCGAGAAGACGCACCCGTTCGTCGAGGCAGCCGCGATCCCCGCCGTCGCCGTTCCCCTCCTCCAAGACGATTGCATCGACACGATGGTCGACGACGACTGGGTGTGGGATTACATCCACCTCGAGGCCGCCGACACCTCGCGGCGCCTCGATCTCGGCGGCCTGCAAAACACCGTGCAGACTTGGTTCGAGCCGGCCGTCCTCGATGAGTTGCTCGGCCCCGCCGAGGGGCACGCGGAGCATGTCGGGCGCGAGTGGCTCGGCGTCGGCGGCAAGCGGTGGCGGCCGTTTCTCGCCGCGGCCGTCCATGCGGCGCTCGTGCCAGCGCCAACCCCGGCGCAGGAAGCCTCGCTCAAGAAGATCGCGGTGGCCGTGGAATGCTTTCACAAAGCCTCGCTTGTCCACGACGACATCGAGGATGGCGATCTCGAGCGATACGGCGAGCCGACGCTTCCCGGTGCGTATGGCGTTCCGGTGGCACTCAACGTCGGCGACGTCCTCATCGGCGAAGGCTATCGGCTGATTGCCGAGTCGGGTCTCGATCCGGCGACGATCACGGCGGCGGTCCGCGAAGCCTCTCAGTCGCAGCGGCTGTTGTGCCGCGGCCAAGGGGAGGAGCTCGCCTGGAGCCGGACGCCCACGGCGCTTGCGAGCCGACAGGTGCTCGAGATCTTCCGGCTCAAGACCGCCCCCGCGTTTGATGTCGCCCTGCAGCTCGGCAGCCTCTGTGCCGGCCGCGGCAGCGAGCTCGCCGAGGTCCTGCGGACGTTCAGTGAGGCGGTGGGAATCGCCTATCAGATCAAGGACGACCTCGACGATCTCCAAGACGACGCCGGGCTCCTCCCGGGCGCCCAGCCGCGGCCGAGCGTCGTCTTGGCACTGGCCGCCGAACGGGCCCGAGGCGCCGATCGCGACCTGCTCGGTCGCCTCGCCCGGGGCGAACATGTGGCGGGCGTGACGGCTGAGAGGGTTCGCGGCGCGATTGCCGAATGCAAGGCCGACGAAAAGGCGGCGCTGCTCCTCGAAGGCTACAAGGAACAGGCGATCCGGGCGCTCGATGGGCTCATGGAGCCGACGCTCAAAGGTCTGATGCGCCGCGTCCTCGGGAAGATTTTCGACGAGGTTTCGTTCGAAGGCTATTGCCGCGAGGCGGAGCAGGAACGGCTGCGACACGCCCAGACGGAAGGTGCAGCCAAGGCGAGTGCTCCCGCGGTGGAGCCCGCAGCCGTCATCGAGCGGGCGTGAGCGGACGCGCTCCATGAGCCAGCGACTCCAAATGCTCCAGGTCGCGCGTCTCGCGCGGCGGTCGCTCGGCGATGCTGCCGACCTCGTCACCACGTTCCTCCATGGCACGGCATCCGCCGGCGGGGGCTACGTCAATCGCGGTGGCCGCCGCGATCTCTACTACAGCTCGTTTGCGCTCGATGCGCTCGTGGCCCTCGATGCCCTCGATCCGCAGGCGCCGCAGATCATTGCCACGCGCGAGTGGCTCGAGGGCTATGGCACTGGCGACAGCCTCGATCTCGTCCACCGCTGCTGCCTGGCCCGGGCCTGGGCCTCGCAACCGGCCGCCACGATTGCCGACGGCATCCGGGAGGGGATCGCGGCGGGGTTTCTCCAGCATCGCTCCGCCGACGGCGGCTACGCCTCGCGCCGCCATGCCCCCTGCGGCACCGCCTACGGCTCCTTTCTTGCCGTCAACGCCCATGCCGATCTCAAGCTCCCGCTGCCGGAGCCCGAGCGCCTGGCCGATTCGCTTGGGGCCCTGCGAAGCGCTGACGGCGGATGGTCGAACGAACCGGGGCAGGCCGAGGGCTCGACCACCGCGACGGCCGCTGCCGTAGCGACGCTCCGCTCCCTCGACCGGCCTCTGCCGGCGGGCGTAGGGGACTGGTTTCTCGAGCGTTGGCATCCGGCCGGTGGCTTCTGTGCCGCCCCCGACGCCCCGCTCCCCGATCTCCTTTCGACGGCCGTGACGCTCCACGCCCTTGATGCCCTCAACGCCCCGTGGCGCGACCGCCGCGAGACGGTCCTCGATTTTTTAGACTCGCTGTGGACGAATGTCGGCGCCTTCCATTGCTCTTGGGCCGACGACGAGCCCGATGCCGAATACACCTTCTACGGCCTCGTCGCCCTGGGGCATGCGAGCGTATGAGCCTGCCCGTCCCGCCATCTCACATCCTCCGCTCCTCCGCCTTTGCAAAGTCTCGGGGCACAGCGACGGGGCATTTGCTCGCCCAGCGCACCGGGAGCCATTGGACCGGCGAGCTTTCGTCGAGCGCGCTGTCGACAGCAACGGCGATCGCGAGCTTGCGGTTGATCGACAAGCGTCTGGGCAGGGCAGTCCACACGGCGAGGATTGCGGCTGGCGAAGACTGGCTCGCCGCCACGCAACTCCCGGACGGCAGTTGGGGGGATACGGCCAAGAGCCCTGGCAATCTCTCGACGACGCTCCTCTGCTGGTCGGTGCTGGCGACGCTTGCCGAGACGCGTGGCCTCCCCTCGGCTGCCGTCGACGGCGCTGCAGCATGGATCACCACACAAGCCGGGGGCACCGATCGGGCGACGCTTGCCGCGGCGCTCTCGCGGATCTACGGCCGCGACAAGACATTCAGCGTGCCGATCCTCGTCCATACGGCCCTCTGCGGCCGGCTCGGTGATCCCGACGATCCGGCCACATGGCGGGTGATCCCGCAGCTTCCCTTCGAGCTGGCGGCGCTGCCGCAATCGTGGTTTCGGCTCGTCGACATGCAGGTCGTCAGCTACGCGCTCCCCGCCCTGATCGCGATCGGGCAGGTACGGCATGCGCGGGCGCCGGCCTGGCCGCCCCTGAAGACACTCCGCGACTTGGCGGTGGCCCCGACGCTCCGCACGCTCCGCGCGATCCAACCGGCGGGTGGGGGCTTTCTCGAGGCAACGCCGCTGACGAGCTTCGTGACGATGAGCCTGGCGGGCATGGATCTCCCAGAGCATCCGGTGGCGGTGGAAGGCGTGGCGTTTCTCGTCGCCTCGCAGCGGCCCGACGGTTCATGGCCAATCGACACGAATCTCGCCACCTGGTGCACGACGCTGTCCGTCGGCGCCCTCGCCGCCGGCGGCAAGCTCGCCGATCATCTCGATGGCGGTGAGCGGGCCGCGGTGCGCGAGTGGCTGCTGGAGCAGCAATGGAATCGCATTCACCCTTACACCGGCGCAGCCCCTGGCGGCTGGGCCTGGACCGATCTCGCTGGCGGGGTGCCTGATGCCGATGACACAAGCGGCGGCCTTCTGGCCCTTGCGGCGCTCGAGGCGGCCGAGAATCGACCGCTCCCCGACGGCATCCGCGTGGCAGCCCGGGGGGCGCTTGGGTGGCTTGTGAATCTCGCCAACCGCGACGGCGGCACGCCGACATTTTGCCGCGGCTGGGGAAGGCTGCCGTTCGACACCTCTTGCCCCGACATCACAGCGCATGTCCTCCGCGCGGCGGAGGCCTGGACGGCCCTCGATGCGGCGGGGCAGTCGCCGCGCACGGCTCGCGCCCTCGCCGCAGCGCGCAGGTATCTCGCCAGCACGCAGCGGGCCGACGGCGCCTGGTGGCCACTGTGGTTTGGGAACCAGGCCCACCCCGAGCAGGCAAATCCTGCCTACGGCACGGCGAAGGTCGTGCGGGCAACGCGCAACAGCCGCGGCACCGAGTGGCTTCTCGCCGCGCAATCGCCCGATGGCGCGATCCTGAGTGCACCGGGGATCGGGGCGACGATCGAGGAGACGGCAGTAGCGGTCGAGGCGCTCGCCGAAGTGGCGGAGCACGCAGCCGATCGAGAGCTTGCCGACCGAGCGCTCGTGGCCGTCGGCCGCGGGCTTGAGTGGCTGATCACCCACACCGACGGCGGCAAAGTCTTCCCGGCCGCGCCGATCGGGCTCTATTTCGCGAAGCTCTGGTACGACGAAGCGCTCTATCCGCTCGCGTTCACGGTGACGGCTTTTGAGCGGGCGGGGAGATTGCTTGATTCTCCTGCGCGCCCAAAAATCGCCACTTAACAACGCGTGACGCCGCCAGCGAGGGGTCGCCCGTGCTCCGAGAGCCGGCCTCGCCGGTGAGCGCAGCCCGGAGGGCGAAAGCGACAGCGGCGCGGAG
>CAJAYZ010000099.1 GCA_903949225.1 uncultured Planctomycetaceae bacterium | reverse complement strand
TATTTTGGTGAAGTATATTCCTGGCCCGACCGTGGACGGTTGTACTCAGGAGAGGTGTACGATTGGGTATTCCTGCTGTTGTTCACATTATTCCTGTTCGTTCCCGCAGCATTCTGGTTGTTCCTGTTTGGCGCAACATATTGGTATTGGCGTTGAGCCTGATTATTCACATTCGGGCGTTGGGTTGTTGAGTTCGGACGTTGGGTTGTTGCATTCGGCCTGTGACCGGGTGGCGTAGCGGGATCGGGTGGCGTAGCGGGCGAGAGGGGGACGGATCAGCCCAGCGTCCGCGCCGCTTCGATTGCCGCGCCCCGGGCGCCGGCCGTGTCACCGTCCCGGATGACATGGATCGGAATCCCGGCCTGTTCCTCACGCTGGGTCGGCATGCCCTGGCGGATCTCGTCGACAAACCAATCGCGGAAGGCGGCGCTGGTCTCGACGGCTCCTCCCCCCACGATCAGCGCGTCGGGGTCGAACACGTTGACCATCTCGTCGAAGAACAGGCCGAGCGCCCGGGCCTGCACCCGGAACACCTCCCGGCAGAGCTCGTCGCCGCGCTCCGCCAGCCCACGGACCCGCTTGGCTGCCTCGGCGGGATCGGCCAGCCGGGCGAGTTCGTGACCTGGGTTCTTGGCGAGGAACCAGGGAAGAATCGTGCGGCGGATCGCCGTCAGCGAACAGAGCGACTCGAGATCCCCCGTCCGACCGCAGTTGCAGGCCGGATCGATCCCCTCGATCCCGGGGATCAACGTCCAGGGAATGAGGACATGGCCGAGCTCGCCGCCGAATCCACGTCGCCCTGCCACGACTTTGCCACCATGGATCACGCCGCCGCCGAGCCCGGTTCCGACGATCGCCGCGACGCTCGTGGCTTCGGAATCGTCGCCGAACAGGGCGACATGGCCCCACAGCGCCGCTGCGTTGCCGTCGTTGAGGTAGGTGACCGGGAGGCCGGTTCGGGCGGAGACGCCTGAGCGGATGTCGAAGCCGGCCCAGGCGGCGTGGGCGAAGTTCGTCGAGCCCCGGCGGCTGAGGACGCCATCGGCACTGGCCGGACCGGGGGTGTCCAGACCGATCGCTGCCACGTCGGACAGTTCCAGTCCCGCTTGGCCGGCGGCGATGGCAAGCCCGTCGACGATCTGCGCGAGGCAGACATCAGGCCCTTCGACGCTCCGGGCGGGATGCTCGCAGAGACCTTCGATGAGGAATCGCCCAGCCGAATCGAGGAAGGTGTAGTTGATGGCCGTTCCCCCGAGATCGATACCGGCGACGACACCGCGGGTCATGGGGAATCCTTCAGGGGGGTGGAGGCGGCAAGCAGCCCACGCTTGATATGGCCAAGAATTGCCCGCAGGCCGCGGGTGCGGAGAATCCCCAGCACCTGCGCCAATCCCATCCGCTCGAGGAGATCGTCGCGGATCATCAGCACCTCGTCGACAGGACGGCCATCGACGGCTTCGGCGAGGATCGCAACGAATCCCATCACCGTCGGGGCCTCGGCCGCGACCTCGGCGTGGAGCTTCGCGCCGTCGGCGGTCAGTTCCGGCCAGAGATAAACAGGTGTCTGGCACTCGTGAACGCGATGGTCACCGCTGGCACGCTGCGACGCGATGTGGGGTGGAAGCGCGGGAAGCCGAGCGGCAAACTCGAGGAGGAGCTCGAGTTTCTCCCGCCCTTCGAGGTCGGCGAAGTCCTCGACAATCGAATCGATCCGTTGGGCGACGGTGCTCATGAAGGCGGTTCAGAAAGACGGATTCGGCTCGATCAATCGAAACAATCAGCGAGTGGGCCAGGGCTCACCAGCTGCGGCACGGCACCAGAGGCGGCATGGTCCCAGCCGCGGCACTGCATGAGTGCGTGCGACCAGTCACGCCGGCGAGCCATCGGGGGTGGTTCCCTTGACGACGGGCACCCCGACGCAGTTGCCCCATTCCATCCACGAGCCGTCGTAGTTCTTCACCTTCGCGAACCCGAGGAGGAAGGTGAGGACAAACCATGTCAGGCTCGACCGCTCGCCGATCCGGCAATAGGCGATCGTGGGGGAGCGACGCTTCAGCCCCGCCCCCTTCACGTAAAGCTTCTCGAGATCCTTGGCCGACTTGAACGTGCCATCTTCGTTGACCGACAGCGGCCAAGGAATATTGACGGCGCCGGGGATGTGGCCGCCGCGGAGCGCCCCCTCATTGGGATAGTCGGGCATGTGGAGCCGATCGCCGCAATATTCCTCGGGCGAGCGGACGTCGACGAGGGGCCTTCCCCCCTTCTGATGCTTGAGCACTTCGTCGCGGAGGGCCCGCACCGAGCCATCCTGCTCGGGGGCCGTGTAGTGCCCGGGCTTCACATCAGGGCGGTCGGTCGACCAGGCCCGTCCCTCGAGTTGCCACTTCTTGCGGCCACCGTTCATGATCCGGCAATCGGGATGGCCGTAGAGCTTGAACACCCAGAACGCGTAGCAGGCCCACCAGTTGTTCTTGTCGCCGTAGAACACGACGGTCGTGTCGTTGGAAATCCCGTTGTCGCGGCAGAGCTTCTCGAACCCGGCCCGGTCGACGTAGTCGCGCCGGACCTGATCCTGGAGGTCGACCTGCCAGTCGATCTCGACAGCGCCGGCCACGTGCCCCTGGGTGTAAAGCGCCCGGTCCTCGTTCGATTCGACGATCCGCACCTTCGGATCGTGGCCGTGCTCGGCCACCCACTCGGTGCTCACAAGGACATCAGGATTCGCGTAGCCAGCCATGGATTCGGATTCTCCTCGCCGTTTCTGGGGGCGGCGACCTCAGATCGATGCCGCCGCGGGAATCGTAGTGGATGGGGGTGCCGCAGTCCATCAGCCCCCCGCCACCACGATCATCAGCGGCTCCGGCGGCCGGGGGGATGCGCGGGTGGCGCCGTCCACGATTCCGGCCAGGGGTGGTATCATGGGCGATCCCTCCTGCCCGCGGCCCGGCCGCGATCCCACCCCTCCGTACAGAAGACTTCCCGATGGGCGCCGCATTCATCTACCAGATCACCGACCTGACCAAGAAGTTCGGACAGCGGGAACTCCTCAAGAACGTCAACCTCGCCTTCTATCCGGGGGCGAAGATCGGACTCCTCGGCCGCAACGGCGCCGGGAAGAGCACGCTCATGAAGATCATGGCGGGCATCGACAAGGAATATGAGGGGGAGACCCGCCTCGCCGACGGCTACACCGCCGGCTACCTCGAGCAGGAGCCGAAGCTCGATACGACAAAGACCGTGTTCGAGAACGTCATGGAAGCGGTCGCACCGACGCGGGCGATCCTGGCCCGTTTCGAGGCGATCAACGCCCGGCTCGGTGAGCCGATGGAGCCGGAGGAGATGGAAAAGCTGCTGGCGGAGCAGGCGGCCGTTCAGGACCAGATCGAGGCCCGCGGGGCCTGGGATCTCGATCGGCAGGTGGAGATCGCGATGGACGCGATGAACCTCCCTCCTGGTGACTGGGAGGTGACGAACCTCTCCGGCGGCGAGCGGCGGCGCGTGGCGCTGTGCAAACTCCTCCTCGAGCGCCCCGACATGCTCCTCCTCGACGAACCGACGAACCATCTCGACGCCGAGAGCGTCGACTGGCTCGAAAAGCACCTCGCCGAGTATCCCGGCACGGTCGTCGCTGTGACCCACGACCGCTACTTCCTCGACAACGTCGCGAAGTGGATCCTCGAGGTCGATCACGGGCGGGGAATCCCCTTCGAGGGGAACTACTCGTCGTGGCTCTTTCAGAAGAAGGCCCGTCTCGAACTCGAGGAGAAGCAGGCCAGCGCCCGCCAGAAGACGCTCGACAAGGAGATCGAGTGGATCCGGATGTCGCCGAAGGCGCGGCAGGCCAAGAGCAAGGCCCGGGTCGCTTCCTACGAAAAACTGGCCGCCGAGCAGGCCGCCACCCGCGACTCCGAGGTGGAAATCTTCATCCCGGCCAGCCGTTCGCTCGGCGATCTCGTCATCGAGGGGGAGGGGCTCTCCAAGGCCTTCGGCGACAAGGTGCTGTTTGAAAACCTCTCCTTCCGCCTCCCCCCCGGCGGGATCGTCGGCATCATCGGCCCCAATGGCGCCGGCAAGACGACGCTCTTCCGGATGCTCGTCGGCCAGGAGAAGCCCGATTCAGGCACGCTCCGTGTCGGGCCCACCGTCGATATCGGCTACGTCGACCAGAGTCGCGATGCCCTCGATCCTGCCAAGACGGTGTTCGAGGAGATCTCCGGCGGCCACGACACGATCGAACTCGGGAAGCGGACCGTGAACGCCCGAAGCTACGTTGCCAAGTTCAACTTTCAGGGGCCAGACCAGCAAAAGAAGGTCGGGACGCTGTCGGGTGGTGAACGCAACCGCGTTCATCTCGCGAAACTCCTCCGCGCTGGTTCCAACCTCCTCCTGCTCGACGAACCGACCAACGATCTCGATGTCGACACGCTCCGCTCCTTGGAAGAAGGGATCACGAGCTTCGCCGGATCGGTGGTGGTCATCACCCACGACCGATGGTTCCTCGATCGCCTGGCCACCCACATCATCGCCTTCGAGGGAGACGGCTACGTCCACGTCTGCGAGGGAAACTTCGAGACCTACGAAGTCAACCGTCGCGAGCGTCAGGGGATGGCGGCCGACGAGCCCCACCGCTTCCGCTACAAGAAGCTCCAGCACTGAAGCCCCGGGGGCCTCGTTCGAGGCCTCGGATCAGGAGTTCTGGGGGCGTGAGGCGGTGCCGGAACGGAGTTCCTTGGGGAGGGGGAAATAGACATCCTCCTCGCGGATCGAACGCTCTTCCGCGGTCGCCTGGTAGCGATCCTGGAGCCAGCGGACGCAATCCTGGACAACGCTCTCAGGGGCGCTCGCCCCCGCGGTGATCACCACCGTCTCGTCGCCACGGAACCAGCTGGCGTCGATCTCGTTGGCACCATCGATGAGATGGGAAGGGATGCCGCGCTCGCGGGCGAGCTCGGCGAGCCGCTGGCTGTTTGAACTGTTCTGACTTCCCAGCACGATCACGACATCGGCGTCATCGGCGAGGGTGCGGACTGCCTCCTGCCGGTTTTGAGTTGCGTAGCAGATGTCGTCCTTCGGTGGGCCGACGATCTGGGGGAACCTGGCCTTCAAGCGGTTGATGATCCGGGACGCGTCGTCGACGGAGAGCGTCGTCTGAGTCAGGTAGGCGAGAC
>CAJAYZ010000098.1 GCA_903949225.1 uncultured Planctomycetaceae bacterium | reverse complement strand
GAGGTCACGGGGCTGGCGCTCGAGCCCGAGACGACGCCGTCGCTCTTCAAGCAGCTGGGATTGCGTGACCGGCTTAACGATGTCGTGGGGGACATTCGCGCGCAGGAGACCGTCTCGCGCGTGCTCGCTGCTGCGAAGCCCGATTTCCTCTTCCACATGGCGGCCCAGCCCCTCGTGCGGCGGTCGTACCGCCAGCCGGTGGAAACCTGGAACACGAACGTCCTCGGCACGATCCACGTCATGGAGGCGCTGCGTCGCCTCGACAAGCCCTGTGCGGCTGTCTGTGTGACGACCGACAAGTGCTATGAGAATCGCGAGTGGCTGTGGGGATATCGGGAGACCGACGCCCTCGGCGGACACGATCCCTACAGCTCGAGCAAGGCGGCGGCGGAGATCGCCGTGGCGTCGTGGCGGCGATCGTTCTTCCAGGGGCCGGAAAGCAACGTGCGGCTCGCGTCGGCCCGGGCCGGCAATGTCGTTGGCGGGGGCGACTGGGCGGAGGACAGAATCGTTCCCGACTCGATGCGGGCCCTGCTCCGGGGCGAGTCGATCAAGGTTCGCAATCCTGCCGCCACACGGCCATGGCAGCATGTCCTCGAGCCATTGGCGGGCTATCTGGCGCTTGCCTCGGCGCTCGCTTGCCGTCCCGACGATGCCCGTCTCGAATCGGCCTTCAACATCGGCCCCGATCGGGAGTCGAACAGGCCCGTCCGCGATCTCGTCGAGGCGGTGTGCGAGGCGTGGTCGGGCCAGTGGGAGGATCTCAGCGATCCGCACGCCGTCCATGAAGCGACGCTCCTCCACCTCGACAATACCAAGGCCGAGGCCCTCCTCGGCTGGAAACCGACGTGGACCTTCGAGCGAACGATCGACGTCACCGTGGCCTGGTACCGCGACCTTCGCGACGCGGCCTCGCCCTCCGCCGTGGCAGCCAGAACACTCCAAGACATCCGGGCTCATGAGGCCGATGCCCGAGGGCGGGGCGTCGCCTGGGCCGTCAGTCGGCCCTCCCAGCAGCCGAGATCCGTGCATGTCTGAACGACGGCCCGACTCCGAGATCCGTGACGAGATCCTTCGGCTGGTGAGGGAGTATGCCCGTTCGAAGCATGGCGCATTCGCGCTCCCTGCCGAGGGGGAGGAGCGGCCGTTTGTGCCGGGGGAGTCGACGGTGCCCTATGCCGGCCGGGTCTTCGATGCCGATGAGGTCGAGGCGGGCGTGGCCTCGATGCTCGACTTCTGGCTGACGCTGGGGCCTGAGGGAACGGCCTTCGAGCGGGAGCTGGCGGCGTTCCTCGGCGTGAGGAATACGATCCTCGTCAACTCGGGGTCGTCGGCAAACCTCGTCGCCTTTGCCGCGCTCACGAGCCCGAAGCTCGGGGATCGGCGTCTGAAGCCCGGCGACGAGGTGATCACGGTCGCCGCCGGATTTCCCACGACCGTCGCCCCGATCATGCAGCATGGCTGCGTGCCGGTGTTCATTGACAACGATCCGCAGACGCTCAACGTCCGGATCGAACAACTCGACGACGCCTTCGTGCCTGGAAAAACGCGGGCTGTGATGATGGCCCATACACTCGGCAACCCGTTCGACCTGACGGCGGTGGTCGACTTCTGCCGCCGTCACGATCTGTGGCTGGTCGAAGACAACTGCGATGCTCTGGGGAGCACCTACGACGGCCAACTCACCGGGACATTCGGCGATCTGTCGACGCAGTCGTTCTACCCGCCCCACCATCTCACGATGGGCGAAGGGGGAGCGGTGAGCATCGTCCGCAACGCCGGGCTCAAGCTCCTCGTGGAGAGCTTTCGCGACTGGGGGCGGGACTGCTGGTGCGCCAGTGGCGTCGACAACACCTGCAACAAGCGCTTCGGCTGGCAGCTCGGGGATCTGCCGGAGGGCTTTGATCACAAATACATCTACACCCACCTCGGCTACAACCTGAAGCCCACCGATCCCCAGGCGGCGATCGGGCTGCGGCAGCTGCGGAAGCTGCCGACGTTTGTGGAAGCGCGGAAGCGCAACTGGCTGCGGTTGCGAGCGGCGCTCGATCGCCACAGCGACGTTCTCGAGTTCCAGCTTCCGACGCATGCCACGGGGTGGTCTGCGGATGGATTTTCCTGGGATGCCTCCGGCCACCGGAGCGATCCATCCTGGTTCGGATTCATGATCCGGGTGCGATCCGGAGCGCGCTTGAGCCGGAAGGATCTGGCGATCGCGCTCGACGAGGCGAAGATCGGCAATCGGATGCTGTTCGGCGGCAATCTCGTCCGGCAGCCGGTGTTCGCCCAGCGGAAAGGCTTGCCGTCGCCGGGCTTCCGCACGGTCGGCGATCTTGCCGGAGCCGACGCGATCATGAACGAAGTGCTCTTCGTCGGCGTCTATCCCGGCCTCACGGAGGCCATGATCGCCCACATTGCGGCGACGATCGGCAAGGCTCTTCATGGGGACGCTCGATGACGACTTTCGATTCCTCAGGATCATGGCTGTGAAGCGAGTCCTTGTGACCGGCGCCTCCGGTTTCCTCGGGAGTGCGCTCGTAAGACGACTTATTGCCGAGGGCGTCCACGTCGCCGTGCTGCAGCGGGAAGACAAGCCCGGAAGGCGGCTGCACGATGTGTTGGCGAGGGTGGAAGTCCTCGCCGCGACGACGAAGACCCCGGACCGCCTCCGCGACGGCCTCCTTCGCTCAAAGCCCGATACCGTGTTTCACCTCGGCTGGGGAGGGGTCGCAAGCAGCTATCGAAATGATGCTGCTACGCAGGTTGCCAATGTCGAAGATGCCGTTCAGTTGGCGACACTGTGCGTTGATTGCGGCGTGGAGCACTTCGTGGGGGCCGGTAGCCAGGCGGAGTATGGGCCACGGGACCGTGAGATCTTCGAATCCGAGTGTCCTTCGCCAACGACGATGTATGGGGCGGCCAAGCTCGCCGCTGCTGTTCTGACGGAGCGGTTGTGCGACCTCGGGGGGGTCAAGCACTCGTGGCTGCGCGTGTTTTCAACGTACGGGCCGGACGACAATCCGGAGTGGATGATTCCCTCGCTCATTCGCCAGCTCGTGAGGCGCGTCCGCCCGGCCCTGACCGCGGGCGAGCAACGCTGGGACTACCTCTATGTCGATGACGCCGCCGCCGCGTTCGCAGCCGTAGCCAAGACGCGCGTGAGCGGCATCTTCAATCTCGGATCGGGTGAGGCGATCCCTCTCCGTGGGCTCATCGAGCGTATCAGGGACATCATCGATCCCTCGCTCGACCTCGGATTTGGTGAGGTGCCTTACCGTCCCGATCAGGTCATGCACCTCCAGGCCAACATCGACAAGCTGAAAGCAAACACGGCATGGGCTCCGGAGACCCCACTCGAAAAAGGCCTCTCGGACACCATTCGCTGGTTCAATTCCCCTCAGGCCTGATGGAGGATGCTTTTTTGTGGCCGTACACTGTGAGCCGACCAATGCCGATCTCGACGGAGGAGTTGGCAACACGGGCGAAATGCTTTTTCCAAGGCTTGAATTGAAACCATGGCATCAAGCACGACACCGAGACTCACGATCCTCATCCCCACGTTTGACCGTCCCCATGAGGTGAACGGCCGTCTCCGTGAAATCGAGGCGCTGTGGGGGGACGCGGCAATCGTTCACGTCCAGGTGAATCCAGGAAAGCACTCGGCGGCCGAGATCGATCG
>CAJAYZ010000097.1 GCA_903949225.1 uncultured Planctomycetaceae bacterium | reverse complement strand
GCACGGCCCGGAAATCTTCGTTGTCACCGAGCCAAAGATGACCGGAGTGACCGCCCTGCGACTCGAAGCGCTCCTCCACGGTGACCTGTTCCAATTCGGCCCCGGCCGGCACGGCCCCTGGGCGCTCGGCGAGGTCGAGGCCTTCGTGCAACGCCCCGGCAGCGAGGCCTGGGAAAAGGTGACGCTCGTCGACCCCTCTGCCGACTTCTCCGAGCCCGAGTCCGCTCCTCCGCCACCGGCCGACAAGCCGAACGAGAAGCGCTCGATCGGCCCGGTGGCAAACCTCGTCGACGGCAATCACGGCACCTGGTGGAAGGCCGACCGCGGCCCCGGCCGCCGCCATCAGCCGTCGGCAGCCGTCCTCCGCTTTGAAAAGCCGCTCGATCTTCCTGAGGGGACAAAGCTCAAGATCGCCCTCCACTGGCCCGGCACGCCGAGCCTGATCGGCGCTACCCGCCTCTCTCTGTCGACTGCGCCCTCTCCCACAGCCCCGCCGATCGACCACGCCTGCATCCTCGCGCTCGCCATCCCCACCGAGGCGAGGACTGCCGCCCACCGAGCAGCGATCTTCGAGGCCTGGCGAAAGACCGTGCCGGAGCTGACGACTGCTGAGGAATCGATCGCCGCCCTCCATCAGCAGTGGCCCCAGGCACCGACCACGATCCTCCATCTCGCCGAGCGCGATCAAGCCCATGCGCGGGCCACCCGGCGGCTCGACCGGGGCAACTGGATGCAGCCACTCGAACCCATTCCCCCGCACGTGCCTGCCGCGCTCCATCCGCTCCCCGCGGGGGCGCCTGCCAATCGGCTCGGGCTTGCGATATGGCTGGTGTCGCCCGATTCGCCGCTGGCGGCCCGCGTCGCGGTCAATCGGGTTTGGCAGGCGATCTTCGGGCAGGGGCTCGCGGAGGTGCCCGACGACTTCGGCACCCGCAGCCCTGTGCCGCTCCAGCGCGATCTCCTCGACTGGCTCGCCGTCGATTTTCAGCAGCGCGGCTGGAGCCAGAAGCAATTGATCCGGGAGATCGTCACCAGCGACACCTACAAGCAGTCGTCGCGGGCCACGCCCCACACGCTCGCCATCGATCCGATGAATCGCTTCCTGGCCCGGGGGCCGCGGTTCCGGGCCGATGCGGAGGTTGTCCGCGATCTGG
Source organism: uncultured Planctomycetaceae bacterium (assembly GCA_903949225.1). Classification (GTDB taxonomy): domain Bacteria; phylum Planctomycetota; class Planctomycetia; order Pirellulales; family UBA1268; genus QWOP01. Next base: position 349 of record CAJAYZ010000097.1, on the reverse strand, counting down.
CGCTCGCCGTCTCAGGGCTCGTCACCCATTCCATTGGCGGCCCGGGGGTGATGGCGCCGGTGCCACAAAACGTCCTCGACTACAACTACGGCGGCGTCAGCTGGAAGGCGGCGGAGGGGCCCGAGCGCTACCGGCGGAGCGTCTATCTCCACCGCAAGCGGTCGATGCCCGATCCGCTCCTTTCGGCCTTCGATGCCCCCAACGGCGACATCGCCTGCGCCCGCCGCCTCCGCTCGAACACGCCGCTGTCGGCGCTTGCCGGCCTCAACGAGCCGGTGTTTGTCGAAGCCGCCCGAGCCCTCGCCCTGAAAATCCTCCGCGACGGAGGCGCCGACGACCAGGCGCGGAT
>CAJAYZ010000096.1 GCA_903949225.1 uncultured Planctomycetaceae bacterium | reverse complement strand
CCGCCAATTGCTCTCCCACTGATGCTGGCTGACGGGAAGCCAAGAACCCCGGCACCTGCCCCCACCGAATCGGAAGAGGGCCTGACCCTCCGCACCCACAATCCATGTGGCCATAGCCCAACCTGCGGACGTGTTCGATAACGGACCACTGTTCCGCATCGTCATGGGGCGGGGTCTTGAAGTCCAGCCCCATCTCGGTCATCCGCTCGCCGCAGTCCGGACACGGGGCTGGGTCGGCGTCAGACATCGCGCGATCGGAGACCGGCGGCCGCTTGAAGCCCTTCCGGCAACGGAAGCAGGCGAAGTGCCGCTTGTACGGGCCCTTGAACGCATATCGACACATGAGTACTCCGCATCCGGTGAGACCCGCACGCCGAACTCGTATTTATACGGTCTGTATAACCACCCACGCCTGCGTGTTAACGCACCACCGGCCGCAGGCGGAGTCCGGCCTCAACCGCCTTCCAGGCAATGGGTTACGGCGATGCGACAACCCAGCCGCCGGTGCGTTAACAGGCGCGCCGTGCAGTATATCCGCCCTTGCCTCGCATGCCGCAACTGGGGGGGCAGTCCGCCTTCGACCGTCCCCGCTGACCGGCGACGAGCGCGCCCCGTCCGGGATCGGCCCTGATTCGCGAGCCTGACTCCCCGGCCCGGCCCCGCCCCTCCTGCCTCCAGCCGCTCCAGGCCATCCCTGCGGGCGGCTTTTTCGTTTCCGGTCGGCCCCCTGGCTGGCCATCTCTCTCTCCCGGCCCGCTGCGTTGGCGGCCGGTGTTCCGTGTTCGTGTCCCCGTGTTTCCCGGTTTCCATTTCTATGCATTCCGGCTATCGGTCGACGGGTCTTGCAAGGCATGGCCACAAATCGGTTGGGGAAGTGGGGTCATCCCACGTTCGGCCGTGGCTCATGCCCGCCGAAATCGCCGGACACGTCGGCCAGGGACGATCGCCATATCTCCTCCTCCATGTCGATGAGAATCATCGCGACTTCGTGCGGGGAATGGCCTTGGCCGGCCAAGGCCCCGATCAGGTCGACGGTGGTTGTGAAGGGGATTCCCCGGCGCTCGCAAGCGTCCCTTAAGCCATACGCGGACGAGCGAACGCCGGCGGTGAAGAGCCCGACCTGAAAACCTGCAAGCCACGCCTCGACCCCCTCAGGGGTGACTTGTCTCAAGTACATCTCAGGCCTCTGCCTGACGTTCTGAAGAATGTCGAGGCTGCGCGTTAGTATTTCCCGCGAGTGGGAGTCGTTCATCGGCCCGCTCCTCTGCCGTGTACTGGCTCGTGCTACTCCGCAGCATAACGCCCTGCGCCAACGCCCCCCAGCGCGTAGCCCTGCGTCTCACTCTTCCATGCCGCCCCGGCGCCATCCCTGCCCGCCCCTCTGGCTGCCCGGCGTGCTTCCGTTCTCCCGGCCCGCTGCGTTGGCGGCCGGTGTTTCCCAGTCCGAGTCCGTTCCCATTTCTCACTTTCAGGAGATCGCCCCCATGAGTGGCCGCAACCTGTTCGACGCCGTGGTCCGCAAGACCGGCGAAGATTCCCACGAGATCGGAGCTCTGAACGGGGGCGAACGGAAACGGATTCGTCGGCTTGAGTCGGCTTCGCCACCGCTCTCGGCGGGAGCGGGGGGGGACGAAGCTTCTTCCCCCAGCGGTTTCTCACGCCGGGTTGCCGCTCAGCTTCCGCGGTAGGTGGAAGACTCGAATGGGCTGACCAACACGGGAAGGTGGTAGTGTTCCTCCGTGTTCTTGATCTCAAACACCGCGACCCTTGATGCCTCGGCGCTGGTCGTCGACAACTCGGCCGTCGTCTTCGGCAGCAACCCCTTCGGCGATCCCGCGAAGGAGAGCACGATGACATTCCGAAACGGCGCGTCGCTTCAGATCACGGGCCTGAACCCGACCTCGAGCCTGGAGACCGACAACCTCGTCTTCGAGGGTAGCTCGCTGGCGCTAGCCACCAACAACACGCGGCTCACGCTGCGGAACGATCTCACACTCCAAGACAGCTCGGCGACGATCGCAAATTACGCCAGTGCCACGACCGTCGGAATCGTGGCCTCGGGAAGCTCGAGCATCGCAGTCGGCACCAACGCCTCCCTGCGGACGGCGACGCTCGACATCGGATCGGGGGCGACGCTGAACGTCATGGGAAGCGGCGATGACATCGGGACGATGCGGGTCACGAGCCAGGTGCTCTTTCCCGTCAGCGGCACCGGAACGCTCACCATCGGAAACACCCGCGCCGTCCTCGAACTGTCCGACGGCGCCACGATGGACGCCACCGCCCACGCCAAGCTGACCAACAACGGCTCGATCTCGCTCCAAGAGGGACGGATAACGGTCCACGGGGGCGCCGCGGTCGCGAACAACATGGAGCTTCTCGTGCAGACCACCGGCACGCTGAGCATCGTCGGCAACGCCACCATCAGCCAGGACAGCGGGCAGCACGGCTTCGTGACCATGGGGGGAGTGTTGACGTTCGGTGATTCCCCGACGCCGGCGGCGAACACGCTCTCCACGACCAACCAGCTCGATCTGGAATCGTCGTCGACGCTCCGGATGACCCTCGATCCCACGGCGCGGACGAGCGATTCGATCCTCATCTCGAACGTCGCCAGGGAGTTCACCATCAGCCCCGGGGCGATCCTCAGCCTGAGTCTTGCGAGCGATACCCTGCTCCCTGAGGGTCTGAAGTTTCTCCTTATCGACTATCCGGATTGGCAGGTCGCGATGGCCGCCAGCTTCAGTGGCCTTCCCGACGGCTCGCAGTTCGTGCTCGGGCTCAACACTTACCGGATCAATTACAATGACGGAGACTACCGCCCGGCGGACGGAAGTACCTTCATTACCTTGACGACCGTTCCCGAAATCGATCCGGGAACCTTCGGCAGTGTGGCGGCGCTCGTCTGCGGGGCTCTGGGTCTGCTCGAACGGCGTCGGAAAGCGAGCTGATCGGAGGGGGGGCGACGCCACAACGCGTCGTCCTTGCCGTCCATCGGAAGCGCCGTCGGAGAGACCGGCTCGGACCTTCGACCCCCGTGATTGGTGATCCCCCGATGGCCCGGCGAGCCCGTCCGCACCTCGATCGCTTCCCGCTGATCGCGACCGGCGAGTTGTCTGCGGCCCGGAAGATCACCGGGAGGTTCTGGTCGAAGCACACGAGCGAGGTGCTCGGGCCGGAGGAGTATCTCCTGGAGATGAACCGCGTGCTCCTCGGGAGCCTCGCGGTATCCTTCGTCCACTGCACGACGCGCATCCGTGTCACCCCGAGCGAACCGAGCCGCGATTTCGCCCTTTACGTGCCGCTCGAAGGGGGCGTCGAGATCGTCACCGACGGCCGGCAATTGGCCGGATCGCGGTCGAGGCCGCTGTTGCGTGGCCCCTTCCGCAGCACCCGGTTCGAAGCCTCGCCGATTCGCTGCCTCGTGGTCGACATTCCGGCTGCGGTGATCGCCGAGGCCGCTGCTGCGGCGAAGGTGACCGTTCCGTGCCATGCCTCGATCGGGCCCGGGCACGCCGAGCGGATCACTCGGCTTGTGAAGCTCCTGGCGAGTGCAGCCAACGGCAGCCCGGGGGTCGTGGGGCTCCAGCGGCTCCGGGCGGGGGAGCGTCGACGGCGGATGCCCGATGCCATCCGGCGCCTGGAGCGGTCGGTCGTCGAGGCGCTGATGGAGGCGGCCGTGCCGGTGACGCTCTCCCCGCAACGGGGCGGGGGTGACGGCCGGTGCGACGTCGAAGCCCTCAAGGCATGGCTGGCAGGCGAGGCGCCTCGTCGGCTGCGGATCGCCGAGCTCGCCGAGCACAGTGGCGTCTCGTCAAGGACCGTCGAGCGTGCCTTTCTCCGCACCGGCTGCACACCGCTTGAGTACCTGCGCGGAGTGCGCCTCGAGCGGGCACGACGGATGCTCTCCGATCGAGCCCCCGCCGCGACGGTCGCCGAGGCCGCCATCCTCGCGGGCTTTGCGCACCTGGGCCGGTTTTCCGCCGAGTATCGCCGCCGTTTCGGCGAGCTCCCTTCGCAAACGCTCCTGCGTGGCAGTTAGGGGCGGGGCGAGGAACAGTTCCCAGGCCACCGCTTGCAGCCTTCGTGAGGCCTTTCACCAACGTGGGCGAGGCGCTCGGTACCGGCGATTTCGGCTTTGCTTGGCCACGGAGGCTCACTATTCTCCCCGTCCCCCACCCCCCAGCCCTCGAGCGAAAGTTCCCGGCCGTGCCGACGCGAGCGCCCAGTCGTGTGACCGCGTCCCTCGCGCTGGCGATGGGGCTGCTTGCCTGCGCGAGCGCCGCCGATGAGCCGTCGGCGGAGCGGTCTGCGGAGCGCGTGGCCCTACTGCCGCCGGTCGAGTTCAACCTCGAGGAGAATCTGTTCGCCGCGGAGCCGATCGCCGACGCCGATCCCGAGCCGGTGCCGGAGCTGCGACGCCGGCGGCGGTCGGGGGGCGGCCCATTCGGATCCGCGGCGCCTGTGTCGCTCGGCGGTTTCTGGGCCCCGGCCACCGATGTCGTCAGGCAGCCGGCAACGCTCGGCATGAATGCCGAGTTTGCCCGCGTGGCTGCTCCGATCGTGCCCCCGAAGGAAGGGAGCCCGCTGTGGATCGGCATCGGCCGCTTTGGTCGCTTGGAGCTTTCCGGCGACGCGATCCTCCCCGACTCCGGCCAGTCGGTGCCCGACCAACTGTGGATTGTCGAGACCGGCTTCACCCACATCCGGCCGCTCGACAGCGGCGGCACGCTCGGTGGCACCTTTCTCTTCGGCTCGGCGAGCGACCGCCCGTTTGCTGCCGGCCGCGACCTCACGCTCATGGCGGTCGCCTTCTGGAACACGCCGGCCAAGAACGACCGCGACGAGTGGAGCTTCAGCGTCTTCTTTTCGCCCACAAGCCAACTTCCCTATCCCCTGCCGGGGATCGCCTATGGGTGGCGACCGAGTGAGACGTTTGAGGCCAAGCTCGGCCTGCCGGCGTCGCTCGAATGGCGACCGGACGACGCGTGGACGATCACGGCGGCGTATTTCCCCCTCGTGAATGCCAACATCGAGGCCCGCCGTCGGCTCGGTGATGACTGGGCGCTGATCGCGTTCTATCGGACCGACACGCAGATATTTTTCCTCGCCGATCGGATCATCGACGACGAACGGTTTTTCGTCTTCGACCAGCGTGCGGCAGTCGGCATCGAGCGGACGCTCGGGGGCGGGTTCACGATCGAGGCGCTGGCCAGTTGGCTGTT
>CAJAYZ010000095.1 GCA_903949225.1 uncultured Planctomycetaceae bacterium | reverse complement strand
GTGCCCGGGCGAGGATCGTGCGATGCGGGCGTCGAACACTCTTCATCTTACCGCAGCGCACCCCGCAGCGGCCCATCCCGCGCCGACCAGCAGGCCGTGAGAAGCATGTCCCGCCGCCGGATGCGGCGGCTGACTCCCCCAAAAAACCTTGGCTTTTTTGGGGGAGTCCCAAGTGAACTGGATTTTCCGGCTGACAAGCAGCCGGATTGCTTCCGTCAGCAGGCCGTGAGAAGCATGTCCCGCCGCCGGATGCGGCGGCTGACTCCCCCCAAAAACCTTGGCTTTTTTGGGGGAGTCCCAAGTGAACTGGTTTTTCCGGCTGACAAGCAGCCGGATTGCTTCCGTCAGCAGGCCGTGGCTGGCCTGCCTAATTCAGTGCAGTCGCATGCCCGGCAGGGCGCCTGAATCGGGGGAGAGGAGATAGACGCCTGTGGCGCCAGTGCCACTGGCGGCCACCACCATTCCCTCGCTCAAGCCGAACTTCATCTGCCGCGGGGCGAGGTTGGCGACGACGACCACGAGTCGTCCCACGAGCGCCGCCGGATCATGAAAGCCCTTGATGCCGGCGAACACCGTCCGCCGTTCCTCGCCGCCCAGGCCGACGGTGAGCTTGAGGAGCTTCTTTGCTTCCGGCACCTCCTCGGCAGCGAGGATCCGCGCCACGCGGAGATCGACCTTCGCAAAGTCGTCGATCGTGCACTGGGGGGCGAGGGGCTCGGCGGCGAGGGGCTCGGTGGGATCGGCGGTCACGGAGGCGTTTCCGGAGGAAGAGGGGGAGGAGGCTGAAGAGGGGGCCGAAGGGGGAGTCGCAGGCTTCGAGGCGGCGACGAGGGCTTCGAGTTGAGCCGCCTCGACCCGGCGGGCAAGGGGCTTGAACGGGGCGACCGGCACGCCGGTGAGGGGGTGTCGCGATTCCTCCCAGGAAAGGATCGGGCCACCGACGAGTGCGCCGGTCTCGGCAGACAATTCCGGCAGCACCGGCGTCAGGTAGACGACGATCTGGCGGAAGAGATTCAACGCCACGGTGGCGACGTCGCGGAGCTTCTCGGCCGATTCGGGGCCCGCCTTGGCGAGCTTCCAGGGCTGCTCGGCATCGACGTAGGCGTTGGCCCTGTCGGCGGCCGCCATCACCAGCCGCATGGCGCGAGCGAAGTCGCAGTCGTCGTAGGCAGCGGCGATCTCGGCGCCGTCGAGGGCCCCTTGGGCGAACAGTCCGCCGTCGTTGGGATAGGTCTCCGACAGCCCTGTTCCCTCGAGCCACCGCGCTGTCCGGCTGGCGAGGTTCACCACCTTGCCGACGAGGTCGGAATTCACCTTGGCGGCGAAGTCCTCGAGGTTGAGGTCGATGTCGTCGATGTCGCCGGAGAGCTTCGCCGCATAGTAATAGCGGAGGCAGGCAGGATCGAGGTGGTCGAGGTAGGTCCGCGCCAAGAGGAAGGTGCCGCGGCTCTTCGACATCTTCTCGCCGTTGACGGTGAGAAAGCCGTGGATCCGCACCTTCGTCGGCAGGACAAGCCCGGCCGCTTCGAGCATCGCCGGCCAGAAGAGGGTGTGGAAGTAGGTGATGTCCTTGCCGATGAAGTGGTGGATCTCAGCGGCCGGTTCGTTGGTGCCGCCGCGGTGCCACCACGCCTTCCAGGAGCCCCCCTGGGCCGCCGACCACTCGTCGGTGGCGGCGATGTAGCCGACCGGCGCGTCAAACCACACATACCAGTAATGGCCCGGCGCATCGGGGATCTCGAAGCCGAAGTAGGGGGCCGGGCGGGAGATGTCCCAGTCGCGGAGTGGCTCGCCGAGGAAATGGCCGGTGAGGTAGTTGGCGATCCGCGGGTCGAGGGCCCCGGAGTCCTTCGTCCATTCGCGGAGGAAGCCCTGCATCGGCTCGAGTTGGACGAAGAGATGCTCGGCCGAGCGGATTTCGGGGGTCGCGCCGGAAAGGGTGCTGACGGGATCGACGAGATCGGCTGGCGAGTAGGTGGCGTTGCACTTCTCGCAGGCGTCGCCGTATTGGTCAGCCGCCTTGCAGCGCGGGCAGGTGCCGCGGACGAAGCGGTCGGCGAGGAACACCCCTGCCTTCGGATCGAAGAGCTGCTTGACGTCGCGGCTGACGACGAGCCCCTTGTCACGCAGGCTCCGCCAGATCTCGCCGCAGAGGCGCCGGTTGGCATCGCTGTCGGTGCTGCCGTAATGGTCGAACTCGATCCGGAAGCCGGCGAAGTCGGCGAGATGATCCTCGCGCATCGCCGCGATCAGCTGGCGTTCGGAGCGCCCCTCTGCCCGAGCCCGGATCATGATTGCCGTGCCGTGGGTGTCGTCAGCGCAAAGATAGACAGCCTCGTGGCCGCGGAGCTTTTGGAAGCGGACGAAGATGTCCGTCTGGATGTACTCGACGAGGTGCCCGAGGTGGATCTGCCCGTTGGCATAGGGGAGCGCCGAGGTCACGAGGATCCGGCGGCGTGTCGGGGCATTCATGGTGGGCAGGCGCAGGGAGGGAGTGACGAAGGAGACGGGGAGCGTACGGCGGGCGTCCGGTGAGGAGCGAGACGGAATTGTAGGAAGGGCTGAGCGAAGGGGGAAACGGCGCAGCAATCGGGGCGACTTGGGAAGCCTCCGCAGACCGCTCGAACGTGAAAGTGGCCTTGCCCGCCGGGGGATGCCCCGGCAGTATCCCGCCCCGAAGTCCGGCCGGGCCCGTTTGAGCCCGGATCCTCCCGACGCCGCCACCGAACCGTCAAAAGACCACGGAGCCACGGATGAAGTTGTTCCTCCGCGCCGCCGCGTGGGCTGTGCTCTCCCTGGCGGGCTTGTCGGCGCTGGCCGCATCTCTGGCTGCCGCGCCCCCGACTGCCCCTGCCTCGAGTGCCCCGGTCGCTCCCACCGACGTCATGCTTCTCGATTTCACCGCTTCCTGGTGCGGCCCCTGCCGATCGATGGCTCCGCTGGTCGACGAAGTCGCCGCGGCGGGTTGGATCGTCCGCCATGTCGATGTCGATCGAGAAGGGGACCTCGTCCGTCGCTTCGCGGTCACCGGCGTCCCCTGCTACGTGCTGCTCGTCAAGGGTGAGGAAGTCGATCGTATCAACGGGGCGACGACGCGGGTCGAGCTTGAACGCTTGCTCGCCAAGAGCCGCCCCGCTGCCGGCCCAGCCGGAGCCCGGGCAATGCCTGCGGCGACGGGAGCGTCCCCCGTGCCCGGGATCCCCGTCCCGGCCCGTCCGGTCGATGCGCCGCTGGCTCTCGAAGCCGCGCCCCGTGCGCTGCCGACGATTCCCGCGACGGTCGTCGGGCCCCCGACGGCCTCCCCCCTCCAGGCACCGCCACGGCCCGATCCACGCTCGCTCACCGAGGCCCCGCGTCAGCCTCGGCCGCTCCCCGCCGGCGCGCCACCGCTCGACCCTGCTGCCCGGCAGGCACTCGAGGCAAGATTGCTTTCGGCCACCGCCCGCCTCCGGGTCGCGGGGGCTGATGGCGTGTCGCTCGGCACCGGGACGGTGATCGATTGCCGTCAGGGGGAGGCGCTGATCCTCACCTGTGGCCACATCTTCCGCGACTCGGCCGGCAAGGGACGCGTCGAGGTCGATCTCTTCTCTCCCCGCGGCGAGCGCGGGCTGGCCGGGCAGCTGATCGCCTGGGATCTGAAGCGGGATCTGGCGCTGGTCAGCATTTTCACCGATGCCACGATCGAGCCGGTGCGTGTCGGTGGAATCGATCGCGCGACCGCAACAGGGGAGCCCGTTGTCACGGTCGGCTGCAACGGCGGACAAGATCCGACGATCCACCACAGCCGCGTGACCGCGGTCGACAAGTATCTCGGGCCCCCCAACGTCCAGGTCGCCGGCCAGCCGGTGCAGGGGCGCAGCGGCGGCGGACTGTTCGGCACCGACGGAACGCTCATTGGCGTCTGCAATGCGGCCGATCCGACCGACAACGAAGGGTTGTTCGCGGCGCTCCCGTCGATCCACGAACAGCTCGACGAGTCGGGCCTCTCCTTCGTCTACCGCAGTTCGTATCCCAGCAACGCCGTGGCGGCCGTGGCCGCTGCCGATCTCCCTGCGATGCCGGCGCAGATGCCGTCGGTGTCGTTCGACCGCCGCGACCGAGCCGACGCCCTCCCGACCGGCTCGACCGAATCAAGCGCCGCCGGGGCCCTCTCCGCCGGCGAGCAGGCCCTCGTCGATCAGATCCGGCAGCACGGTGGCAAGGCAGAGGTGATCTGCATCGTCCGCCCCCACGGGGCGCCGCAGGATTCAAGCGAGGTGTACGTGCTCCAGGGGTCGAGCCGGGCGTTCGTCGATAAGCTCTCGCAGACGCACGGCGGCCGTGCCCTGCCGGCCCCGTTGCCGGCCGGTGAGGCCGCCAGGGCCGCGGCCGTCCCCGCGATCTCCCCCCGTTAGTCATCCCATGCTGCAGTATCTCGTGCGGCACGGGCAGAGCGTCTCCAACGTCGAGGAGCGCGTTCAGGGGCAGGAGGATGTCGCGCTCTCCGAGTTGGGCCGTCGGCAGGCCGAGGAAGTGGCGGCGTGGGCCGCATCGATCCATGCCGTGAACCCTGTCACCGAGATCTGGACAAGCCCACTCCGCCGCGCTCGGGACACGGCGGCCGCGATCGCTGGACGCATCGATCGGCCCCTTCAGATCGAGGACGATCTCCGCGAACTCCACGCCGGCGTCTTCCAAGGGCATCTCTGGGCCGATCTCGAGCTCCTCTTCCCGGAGGCGGTCGCCAGTTGGCGGAGTGGCGACGTCGACTATCGGATCCCCGGCGGCGAATCGCGGACCGACTTGGCTGCCCGCGGTCGTGCGATGCTCGAGAAGCTCGCCGCCCGCGACGTTCCCTCGATGATCGTCGTGGCCCACGGCGGCATCCTCACCGCGGCGCTCGGCAGCCTTCTTGGCCCCGCCCATCCGGTGCTCGCGGTGGCGGCGATGCGGCCGTTCACGAAGCTCCCGGCGCTGGCCAACGCGTCACTGACGGTGCTCGAGTGGCCCGGGCCGGTGCTCCACCGCTTCAACGACACCGATCACCTCGCTGCCACCTGACTGTCCGTGGAAAAGCCATCCCTGACCGCACCGGCGGCCGACATCCACGAAAAACCTTGGCTTTTTCGGTGATGTCCTGAGTGGAAAAAGGTCATGGATGACTTTTTCCACGGACAGCAAGGGTAGCCTCCGGGCAGCCTCCGGGCAGCCTCCGGGCAGCCTCCGGGCAGCCTCCGGGCAGTTAGTTCATCGGCAGGACGTCGATCGTCACCGGTTCGGCGTTGACCGTGTTGGCGATGCCGAAACCGGCGCGGCCTGTCGCCCGGATCGTCACCTTCCCGACGCCAAGCACGTCGGCCGGCACCTCAACGGTCGCCTCGGGGCCGGTCGTGCGGCCGATGACGCGCCCGTTGCAGAACAGCGTCACCCCCTCGAGACCCTTGCCGGCGACGCTCACGCGCACCGTGCCGTTGGCTCTCACCCGCTCCGGCGTGACGCCGAGCGCGAGCGTGCGGCCGTGGTTGGCGGCCGTGAAGCGGACAATGAGCCGGCCCTGGGTCTCCACCGTCGACGACGAGATCCCGACGACGCGCAATTCGTGGTGGCCATCGGCGAGTTCAGTGGTGTCGAGTTGCTGGCTCTCCCCCTCGGCGCACTGTCCGTGGCGGACGCCATCGACGAAGAACTCGAACCGATCGACGCGCACCGACTTTCCCTCGGGGGTGGCGTGGGCGTGCTTCGGGACTTGGCCGACTGGCTCGATCCACACCTTTCCTGCGAGCACTCTCCCCGACTCCAGTGCCGAGGAATCGGAGGCGATGGTCGCCGTGATCCTGGGGATCATCCCCCACGGCTGACAGAGTGGATCGCCGACAACAAGGATTTGGTAGGGACAGCGAATCGATTGATAGAAGGCCTCAGCCAGGCAGGCACCACGGGCATAGTGGACATGGATCGAGGGGTGGGGAAACTTGTCCTGAAGGGCGAAGGGCTCGATGATCGTCCCGCTCGACCCCGCAGCGCCTGAGCGGATGAACTCGGCGAGGCTTGTCTGGCCGGTGTTCGCGGTGAAGATCCCGCCGAAGCTCGTGAGATTCTCGCAGATCGCGCCGGGCACGATGGTGCTTGCGGCCTTGTCCCAGACGAAGTTCGGCGTCCCGGTCATCAGTCCGGCGACATCCTTCTTCCTCACTGGCAGCGTTCCCTCGAACAGCTCCCCCTGAACGCCAAGGCGGGCGAGCTCGCGGACGATCGCGTTGAAGTCACGGCTGCGCGTCGTCGAGCGCACGTCCTTGTTGACGGCGAGGTAGATCGTGCCGAGCGGCCGCGTGCCGTCTGCCGCGGCGGCGGTCGCCAGCCCAGACACCACTTCAGCGACGGTGTTTCCGTTGCCGTTGGTGACGCCGAGCATGGTCGAGAGGAGGTAGCGTGGCCCACCCGCCTCGAGCAATTCACCTGCCGCCCCCCATCCGTACCACGACCGGAATCCCTGGGTCTCGCGAGGAATGCCGTCGTCGGAAAGCGGCCGCCAGTAGCGGTTGCTGCCGACCTCGAGGTAGGTCGGCTGGCGCGACAGGACGGCGGCATACTGCGTCGAGAGCCCGGTGAGCGATGCGGACGGGAAGTTGTCCTTGCCGACCAATGGCGCGGGGAGCTCATCCGTGAAGTCGATCCGCCAGGGAAAGTCGGTGGAGTAGACGAGCTGGTCGATCTGCGACGACAGCCGCCGGCCGTCGATCGCCTGGAGGATCGGGCGGAGGATCTCCTCCCGGAATGTGCCGATCGGGATCGACTCCCGGCTCCCTTCCCAGGGGAGCATGAACACATTGATCGGAGGGATGTTGCGGAGCGTGATCCAGGCGTTGGCAACCTCGATGCTCGCGGGGCTTGCGGCATTGACGACGAGCATCACGTTCTCAGGCCCGCCGCCGGCACGGGCGGAGCGCTGCGCGCCGGCAAGCAGCAGGGCGAGGAGCAGGAAGGTGGCCAAGCACCGCGAAGTGGGCCCGACTGCGGCGAGCATCCGCCCGGCAGGCTTCGGCCAGGGGAGGAGGCGACCCGGCAACCGGAGGTCTGGAGCATCGTCGGAGCATCGCCGTGACATGGACCGTTCCCCGGATGGCGGGCGGAGGTGGCGCGTTCCACGCACCGGGAGCATCCTTGCCGTTGCCCTCGGGACCATCGTATCCCTTCGACCCCCACTCCTCCACGCCCCCCGGTTCGGCTGCCGCCACGAAGGGGAAATGCCGTTTCGAGCCCCTGAATGGCTCTGGGTGGAACTTGTGATCGAGGGGTACACTGCGCGACGTTGGCGTTGTCCCCTTCCGGGCCTCACGCCACCGCCTCCGGACATGCCGCCATGGCTTCCCGCTTCGCTCGTCCCATCGCCGTCGCCGTCGTTCTCATTGCGATCGTCGCGATCGGCGCGATCGGCGCGATTGGCGTCATGGCCGAGGAGCCGGCCGTGCCGGTCGCCGCGGCCGCCTCGTTCTCGGGTGCCCGCGCGATGGCCCACCTCGAGGCGATCGTCGCCATCGGGCCGCGGGTGAGTGGTTCGGAAGGGATGCGTAAGCAGCGGGAGATGGTCGTCGACCACTTCCGCGCCGCCGGTGCGACGGTCACCCCCCAACGCTTCCAGATCCGCGATCGGAAATCGGGCAAGGGGGTGGCGATGGAGAATATCGTCATCGGCTGGCATCCCGACCGCCAGGAGCGGATCCTCCTCGGGGCCCACTACGACACGCGCCCGTTTCCCGATCGCGATCGGGACGATCCGCGCGGCACGTTCGTCGGCGCCAACGACGGCGCCAGTGGCGTGGCCCTCCTCATGGAACTCGCCGGGGCGATGCCCGGCCTCGGGGGGCCGGTGGGGGTCGACTTCGTGCTCTTCGACGGCGAGGAATATGTCTTCGGCCCGCGCGATCCCTACTTCCTCGGGTCGACCCACTTCGCGCGGCAGTACGCCGCGGGGAAGAAGGCGGGCGAGACGGCATGGAGCTATCGGGCCGGGCTCGTGCTCGACATGGTGGCCGATGCCGATCTGGCCATCTTCCAGGAGTCGAAGAGTGTCAGTTGGCCCGACACCCGGCCGGTGGTTGACGAGGTCTGGGACGTGGCCCGGCGGATGGGGGTGAGGCAGTTCATCCCTCGCCCCGGGTATGAGGTGGAGGACGACCACGTGCCGCTGCGCAATCTCGGCAAGATTCCGACCGCCGACATCATCGATTTCAACTACCCGGCGTGGCACACCACGCGTGACACTGCGGCCGCCTGCTCGGGCGAATCGCTGGAGGCGGTCGGCAGCGTCGTCCTCCAGTGGCTTCGAGAACAGCGGTGACCGGCGCCGGGCTGACGGCGTCGGGGAAATCCCTGCCGCGTTCCCTCGTCGTCCCGGACGTGGGGATCGTCGGCGTGGCGCTCGTGCTGTCGCTGTGGCTGGTGCCTGAGGGAACCGACGTGCTCGAAGGGGACAGGGTGGTCGAGCTCCTCGGCGGCGGCGTGACGATCGATCTCGAGGCCCCGGTCACCGGGAGGCTCGTGCGTGTCCTCGTCGACGAGGATGACGCCGTCGCCCCCGGCACGGTGCTTGCCGAGTTCGTTCCCTCCCCGGATCACGACTGACGCAGGCGGGGCGATGGCCTGACGAACGAGGATCGATCGATGACTGGGGCGACGCAGTTCGGAGAGATAGGAGCGTTCCCCGCCAGGGACGCCGATCGCCGGGTGCTCCGCCTCGGGCTCCTCGGTGCGGTGACGATGTTCCTCGTCCATCCCCCCGCCGATCTGTGGCTGCTCGCGTGGCTGGCGCCGACTCCGTGGTTGATCCTCGCGCGGGATGGTGTCGGCACAGCCCGTCATCCCTGGCGGAGGCTGTGGCTCGCCGGGCTCCTCCATTGGCTGCTGACGATCCACTGGCTCAGGCTTCCCCATCCGGCGACGTCGCTGGGATGGCTGGCGCTGTCGGCGTATCTGGCGGTCTATCTGCCGCTGTTCATCTGGGGAACGCGGCGGCTGATGACCCGCTACCGCTGGCCGCTTTTGGCCGCGGCGCCGGTTGTGTGGATGGGCTGCGAGCAGTTGCGTGGCTCGATCCTCGGCGGCTTCACCCTCGGCTCGCTCGGGCACACCCAGTGGCGCTGGACGACGCTCATCCAACTGGCCGATGGGGCCGGTGCCGGTGGCGTCGGGGGCCTCGTGATGCTCGTCGCGGCGGCGCTCACAAGCGCGGCCAGCGCAGGGTGGCAGGACAAGGGCGTCGGAGGCGTCCGGCCGGGATGGCGGCCGGCGGCCCTGGCGCTAGCGACGGCTGGCGTGGCGCTTGCCTCGGCGCTGGCGTACGGGGCGTGGCGGATCAAGACTGCGCCGCTCGATCCGCGCTCGCTCGACGTCCTTCTCGTGCAGGGCTCGATCGACACCGAGCTCAAGCACGATCCTGATGCCGCCGTGGAGGTGCTTGCCGAATATGACGGGCTGACCCGCACGGCGCTCGGCGCCGGGCCGCGGCCCGATCTGATCGTCTGGCCGGAGACGATGTGGCGCTGGCCGATCCTCGAGATCGAGCCCGATCACGAACTGCCGGCCGATGTCGTCGAACGGATCCTCGGACCGGCGACCCCCGCGGCTGGGCGCCGCGACGACGCCGAAGGCAGTCAGGCCGGCGACAGCCACACCGACCACGGCACCGGCATCGAATCGGCTGCGGTCCGTCAGGCGCGCTGCCGGGCGATCCTCGAGCAAGATCGGATCGATCCGCTCGCCGCCCATGCCCGGCGCTACGCCACGACCTGGCTGGTTGGAGTCGATCGGCAGCTCGTCTCCGATCGATCGTCCAGCGGCGTCTTCCATTTCAACTCGGCGTTGTTCCTCGATGCCGGCGGCGTGCCCGTGGGGCGCTACGACAAGATGTTTCCGGTGGCCTTCGGCGAGACGGTGCCGCTGGCCGATCGGTTCCCGATCCTCTACCGGCTGACGCCGCTCCCCGCCGGGCTGACGGCAGGCCTCGAGCCGGTGGTGGTGACGGTCGGCGGGCTGCGGGTGGCCCCGACGATCTGCTACGAGACGGCCCTGCCGGGGGCGATCCGCGGCGTGGTCAATCGCTCGGCGGCGGCAGGGGCCCGCCCCGACATCCTCGTCAACCTCACCAACGACGGCTGGTTCTGGGGATCGAGCGAGCTCGACATGCATCTGGCTAGCGGCATCTTCCGGGCCGTGGAGGTGCGCACGCCCCTGGCGATCGCCGCCAACACTGGGTTTTCGGCGGTCATCGATGGCTGTGGCCGGCTGCTCGAGCGCGGCCCGCGGCGGGCGACGGGGACGATCCGGGCTGCCGTCCACCCCGACGGGAGGACGAGCCTCTGGCTCCTAGCCGGGCCGGTGCCGACGGCCACGGCGGCCGGCCTGCTCCTCCTGCTTCTCCTTGAAAGGGCTGTTTTTCCGCGAGTGAAGCGCGATCGGTCGACTCTGCCGGCTACCGCGACTGTGCCGGTTGGGGATGGCGAAAGCGACGGGGTGCAGGATCGTTGACCCCCCTGCCGATCCACCACTATCCTGAAAAAATGCCGGTCGGTTTCTGCGCGGGGATTCCGCGCTGAAGAGCCCCCGGTCCCACGCCCAGGAAGGGCCCGCAGGCAAGCCATGAACACCATCGGCAAGATCTTCGTGTTCGCGTTGTTCATCATGAGCCTCGTGTTCATGAGCTTCGCAGTGGCGCTTTACTCGACGCACACCAATTGGCGCGACGAGATCATGCGGACCCGCGAGCAGATCAAGGCCGGCCAGCAACTCGGCTACAAGGCCCAGCTCGATCAGGCCAAGACCGATCGCAACAACCTCTCCGCCGAGATCACCAAGCTTCAGGCCGAAGTGGCTGCCTCCGAGGCGGCCCGCGATCAGGTGGTGGCGAAAATCCAGACCGCGCTCGAGGAAAAGAACAAGGATCTCGAAGTCCTCCGCAAGGAGAAGGAAGCCCGCGAGCTGGAGCGCGAGAAGGCCCAGGCCGAGTTGGCCGCCGCTCGCCTCGAACTCGAGGCCGCCTCGAAGGTGGTCGCCGACCTCCGCTCAGAAGTCCGCACCCAACAAGACAAGGTCGACGAGCAGGTCGATCGGGCTGCCAAGATCGCCTCCGAGCTCCACGAGAAGGAATCGTTCCTCGAGATCGCTAGCGAGCGGAAGGCCCAGCTCGAGAAGCAGGTGGCCAACGCCCGTCTCCTCCTCCAGCAGAGTGGCCTCTCGATCGACAACCTCCCCCGCGACGCGGTGCCGAAGATCGACGGCGTGGTCACGAACGTCATCGACGACTCGATCGAGCTCTCGCTCGGGGGCGACGACGGCCTGCAGATGGGGCATGAGCTCGACGTCTACCGCAATGATCAATACCTCGGCCGCGTCCGCGTCGTGAGCATCAAGCCCGACAAGGCGGTGGCGGTGGTGATCCGCGAGTTTGTCCGCGGCGTCATCCAGCGCGGCGACAAGGTCGCAACGCGGCTGCGGGCCTGATCGATCGGAGGAGAGTCCCCGCCCCGCCCGGGGTTCGCCCCACGCGGGGGCATGAGTCAGGAATGGATCGGCCGCGAAGAGCGGCAGTCAGGAGTCTCGCAGCATGGCCAACGATTCCCGTCCGCCGATGAATGTCTACACGGCGATGCTCGTGCTCGCGTTCATTGCCTTGGCGGTCGGCTGCATCTTCCTGGCGCTCGATCTGAATCAGTACGGCTTCAAGATCATGCCCGATGTCGGTCGGCCGTAGGCTCCGCTCGTCGAAGCCGTCGCGAGTCGCGCTGGCCGCGGTGCCTGGCGTCGTCCGGCCGGATGCTGATCTTCCCGCTGATTTTTCCGGTGATCCGGTTCGGTGATCCAGACCGGTGATTCATGATCTTCTCCTGGCTGCGATCCCGCCGGCGCCGGACGATCCGCCAGCGTCCCTTTCCGCCACTTTTGGACGAGACTCTTTCAAGAGTCTGCCGGCAGGCGGCCTGGCTCGATGAGGCCGACGCTCAGCGGTGGCGTCAGTGGATTGCCCTGTTCCTCGCCGAGAAGCGGTTTGAGGGATGTGGCGGGCAGCGAATTGACGACGACGTCCGCCTTGCGATCGCCGGCCAGGCGGGCCTTGTCGCCCTCGGCTTCCCCGACGAGCTCTTCGACCGGCTGAAGTCGATCCTCGTCTATCCGGGCGACTGGGTGGGGAAGAAGGCGACGTCGCTCGAGGGGGGCGTGCATCTGGAGTGGCGGGAGCGCCGCCTGGGTGAGGCCTGGAATGGCGGCAGCGTCGTCCTTGCCTGGCCGGCGGTGCGGCGAGGGGGGCTTCTTCAGGACGGCCCGCGTTCGGTGGTGATCCACGAGTTTGCCCATCTGGTCGATGCGATGAACGGCCCGTTCGACGGCCTGCCGCCGCTGCCGCGCGGCGTCGACGGCCGCGACTGGGCGGCGCGGATGGCGGCCTGCCGCGAGCGCTACGAAGAAGCCCTCGACGAGGGGCGTTCGGTGGCGCTCGACGACTATGCGGCGGAGAGCCCGGTGGAGTTTTTCGCCGTGGCGAGCGAGTGCTTCTTCCAGGATCCGCATCGCCTCATCCGCGGTGACGCCGAGCTCTACGACCTCCTCGCCGTGAGCTGGCAGCAGGACCCGAAGTCCCGCGTGCCGATGTCGAGCCTCCGCGGCCGGTGAGCGGGCGGGGGGCGCAACTTGCCCCGGCTTTGGGGTGCCCCCCACGAGACCCCAGGCAGATCGCTTTGCATCCGTGCGGGTAGAAAATCGATGCGGGGGAAAAAGCTGCCAGCC
>CAJAYZ010000094.1 GCA_903949225.1 uncultured Planctomycetaceae bacterium | reverse complement strand
CTACGAGCGCCGCGGAGACGGCTACCTGCTCATGAGCGTCGGCTCCAACGGCATCGACGACGGGGGCGACGGCCATGACGGATGGATCAACGACGGCGAGTGGCAGACGGAGCCGTATCTGGGCAACGGTCAGCCAGATCATGTCGTCGGCGTGCCGGTGCCACGTCGTTTACCTACCGAACGTGGAGGCGACGCTTCTGCGGCCCTTTGCCGATGTGGTTGATTGATGAACCGGGCTCACGGTGATGTCTTCGGACGCGATACGATGGATTCAAGGCACCCGCCAAGGGTCCTGTAATCCAGGGCTGCGAAACGTCGTTCGCCGTCGTTGAAGAGTGATGTGGAGACCACGTTATGCGAATCAGCCAGTGTCTGTGCTTCATCCTCGTCGGACTGACATGGTTGCCCACTCCGGTGTGCGTTGCTGCAGAACCAAAGGCAACTCCGCCCGTCCCTCAGAGTGCCATCAGCACCCACATGCTCAATACGAGCACCGGAAAACCTGCCGCAGGGGTCGCCGTTTCGCTCCAGTGTCTCGACGACGAGACCTGGGAGACGTTGGGGCGATGGCGGACGGACGAGCAGGGGCGAGTGGCAAACCTTTCCCCGCCAGAGAAGTCGATGACGGCAGGAATCTATCGGATGGTCTTTGGCACCAAGGAGTATTTCGACGGCCAGGGTGTCTCGACCTTTTACCCGACCATTGAGGTCGTGTTTGAAATCAAGAACATCGACGAACACTATCACGTTCCCGTGTTGGTCAGCCCATTCGGGTATTCCACCTACCGCGGAAGCTGAGCAGCAACCCGGCGTATGAAACCGCAGGGGGAAAAAGGTTCGCCCCCCCGCTCCCACCGAGAGCGGTGGAGTGGCCGCGGACCGACGTGGGAGCGTTGCAAGCCTATCGCGATCGTCTTACGGGGCCCCCCGTGTAAACCGGACGCCTCCAGAAAAGGGGGCGAGCTGTTTTCCAGAGGCAGTCGTCTGGACGGCGGCGAGATCCCGTGTCGGAGTGCCGTTGACAGGCCGAGCTTGAGGTCTGTAGGGTGTGGCGGAATCTGGTGACTCGCCGTCGACAGCTGTCGACGGCTGGTAAACAGGGAACTCCGGTGTGATTCCGGGACGGCCCCGCCGCTGTATCCGGGCGTTAAGGTCGGCTGCTTCTCTGCCATTGCGATCCGCGGAATACCGCGGCCATCGCGAGAAGGCATGCAGTCGGCTGAGCCCGGGAGTCAGAAGACCTACCAGTGTTCAGGAGCATGCCAACCTGCGAGGGCGGGGCGGCCTGCACGGTCGTGAAACCGGCCGTTGAGACATTTTTCATGAAGCGTCGGGCATGTCGCGGTGCCGCTGCGCGCGGATCTTCCGGCGATCGGGAGGAGTCTGTGCGGAGCTGAGGTGACTGCCGCGCTCATACATTGCCCTGTCACTGAACCGCATCGGTTTTCCATGACTTTGCAACGCGCCCCGCTCGATCGACGTGTCGGCATGACGATCGTCGAACTGCTCGTCGTCGTGACGATCGTAACGGTTCTCATCGCGCTCTTGCTGCCGGCAGTGCAGTCGGTACGCGAGCAGGCCCGCCGGCTTCAATGCGCCAACAATCTCCGCCAGGTCGGCTGTGCACTGCATGGGCATCTGCTCGCCAAGGGAAGGTTTCCGATCGGCTGCGTTGAATGGAAGGCCAGCACTGGCGGCACCAAGCGCTGCCTTGCCTGGAGCGCGTTCATCCTGCCCTGGTTGGAGGAACAGATTGCGGGCGACCGGGTGAACTACACGATTCCCTACGACCACCCCGCCAACGCGGCGGCAGCCGCCGCGGTCATTTCGACGTACCTCTGCCCGTCCGCGGGCCGCACGAGCACGCTCGTGTTCGGAATGGGTGGCTGCGACTATGGGGGTGTCGCTGGCGAGCGGATCATCAGCCCGAATAGTCCGGAGAAGGGCGTGATCTGCACCGACACCAGCTATGCGATCAAGGATATCCAGGACGGGCTTTCGAAAACCATCCTCATCGCAGAATGCGCGCGGGAGCCATGGGCAGACGGTCAGTGGATCAATGGCCGCAATCTGTTCGACCAGGCCTACGCGCTGAACGTCAAAATGCCGTTCTGGGAAGACGAGATGCGGAGCAGGCATCCGTCGGGAGCCCAAGCGCTGGCCGGTGACGGCTCGGTGCAATTCGTCGCTGAGAGCACCGACAAGCGCATCGTGGCCGCGGCGATGACTAGAGCCAAGGGGGAATCACCGGCGGCGCCGTGGACCGCGGAATAACCACCATCCATCGCAGCAAAGGAAAAGGACGAGCGTCGACACTGGTTTTTCAAACGAAAGGGAAGAGATGAAAACAGGTGAACAGATGGCCGCGGTTTGCAGTCCGGTCAACGTGTGCCGGCGGAGGCTTGGCAGCGGGGGCGGCGGCCGCTCCTTGCGCATCTGCGGCTCCCTGCTGCTGCTTGTCGCCGCAGGGGGTGTTGCCAGAGGTGCCACCGTGACCTTCGAGGATCTTAGCCTCGCTCCGAATTCTTATTTCGATGGCGATCCTGGAAACCTGCCGAACGGGCAGTCGGTGTCGAATCCGATCGTCTCGGGAGGCGTCGCCTTCTCAAACACCTTTAGCGTGGCGCCTGACGGCACGTACACGTATTGGTCGGGGTTCGCCACCTCCAACGTCGTCAATACCACCGATCCGAATTTCACGAATCAGTACGCCAGCTATCCGGGAGGCGGCTATCAGTCGCCGACGTATGGCATCGCCTACGCCGACGGAGCGAGTTTCACGTTGCCGGCCCCCGGAATGGTGTCGGGATTTGAGATCGCCAATTCGACCTACGCTTATCTGGCGATGGCCAATGGTGATCCGTATGGCTTCACGGCCCCCCTGGCCAGCGCCCAGGGCTATCTGATTGTCACCGCGACCGGGTTTCTGCAGGGCAATTCCACAGGTTCGGCCGATTTCTATCTCGCCGATTTTGGGACTCTCTCCTCGGCGGGGATCCTGGCGGGGTGGGCCTGGTTTGACCTTACCGGGCTTGGAACCGTCGATATGGTGTCCTTCGCCTTCACGGGCTCCGATACGGGGCTCTACGGACTGAACACGCCCGCCTACTTTGCCATCGATGATCTGACCTACGGTTCGGTCCCCGAGATCGACCCAAAGAGCCTTGGGAGCGTTCTGGCCCTCGTGCTTGGGTCGCTGGGGATGCTTGAGCGTCGTCGCCTGAAAGCGGCCTGATAGCCAACGCTTCCCGCGGTTAGAGCGCGGGTAGAGATTCGCCCTCACGTTCACAACCGGGCTGGGCATCGAAAGGTGCCCGGCCCGGCGTCTTTTAACGCCCGCACGACACACGCAATCAATTCACCCCCGGCTCCCGCACCACTCTCCGCCCTCTCCCTCGAACGATCTCCGTCCGTGAATACACCCCCGCCCGGTCCGCCGACAGGCACCGACCGGAAGCCCGCTGGCGAAGTGACTCGATCTTATCGCCCGCAGTCACGGCCACGGGCACGACGTTCTGGGCGGACTGAACGAGCGGCACGTCGAGCAGGGCCGCGAGCCGGCAACACGACTTGATCTCGGCGCCGGTCCACTGGGAGTCGTCGGGCCTGGGCTGCCGGGAATCGAGGCCGTAGTGCTGCTGGTAGATGCCCCAGATCCCGCCCGTCTGTTCTGGGCCGAAAAGAGAGCCGGTTGGAGTTAAAGTTGAGGTCGCACGATGACGCCAACACTGGTCGCCTGTCACTGATCTCAGGCTCCCCGACAGGTCAGAAAGCTCAGGAGGCAGCCCGATGAAGCGAGTCCGACGTTGGATACTCCCGTTGATCCTGGTGACTGCCGCGGCGTTCGGTTTGGTGTACGTCGTCGGGACCGTGGTGAACGTCGACGACCCTGAAGCCCAACTGGCCGCCATGCTTCCGGAGGAGCGCGACTTCTGCGAGCAGGTTCTGGCCAGGATCCTTCCGACGTCCAACGGGAAGCACGTGGTCGAGGTGCTGGGGAACCCCGACCG